>VGZX01000037.1 GCA_016872415.1 SAR202 cluster bacterium
AGAGGCATTGGGCATGCAGCTGCCGGGGTCGCGCCCCGGCTCCACGCGCCTGCCGTGTACCTTCCGCCCGACCGGCTGGCCCTACCCCATGGTCGTGTCGTATGAGTTCCACGTGCCCATCGACGCGGAGAACGAGCTCTACCACCAGATGATGTACCGGTTCACCAAGAACCCGGTGGCGGCGCTCATCCACAAGATCAAGTACATGTTCTGGCACCGCTGGGTCGGCGAATGGCGGTTCAACAGCCAGGACGGCTCCATGGTTGCGGAGATGACGCGCAATATGAAGGCGGAGCGCCTGATGAAGACGGACGCCTCCATCACCGGCTGGCGCAAGATGGTGGAGCGCCAGGCGCGCGGCCAGGTGGACCAGTGGCGGTCCATCGGGGTGGAGCACGTCGCCGACCTGCAGCTGGAGTTCACCGGCAAGTCCGTCGTGGTGCCGGGGCGCCGTGGAGACGACGGCGACGCCGGCGCGTAACGACGATCGCATCACCCCTTGTTTGGGAGCGGCTCGCGGCCTCGGCGGCGAGCCGCTTTCTTTCGCGTCGATTCCGCGCGGCCGACATGGCCCCCGCGACGGGCGCCCGGCTATAATGCCACGCATGGACTTGAGCAGGCTGGAGCCGGGCCACGTGCTCGTGGACGAGGCGATGACCATATCGGCCGCAGCGTGCGCGGCCTATCGCGCGGCGGTGGAGGACGAGACACCGCAGCACCTGCTGAACGACGTCGTGCCATGCATGGCGGTGGCGGCGAAAGCCCTGGCGGCGGTGCTGCGGGCCATCGACCTGCCCGCGGGCACGGTGCACACCAGCCAAGAGCTGGAGTTCGCGGCGACGGTCGCGCCGGGCTCCGCCCTCCACGCCAAGGCGACCATTGCCCAGAATTCGGTGCGGCGCGGCACGCGCTTCATCGCGGTGGACTTCGCGGTAACCGCGGACGGCGACGCGGCCGTGCGCGGTAGAACGTCGCTCGCGATCGCGGAGGCCGCATGAGCGACGCCCCCCCACGCATCGCCGGGCCGGAGCACCGCGTGACGGAGGCGCAGCTGCGTCGCTATGCCGACGCCAGCGGCGACCGCAACCCCCTGCACCTGGACCCGGCCTTCGCCGCGACGACGCCGTATGGCAAGCCCATCGCGCACGGCATGTTGGTGTTGGCGTTTTTGTCGGAGATGCTGACGCGTGAGTTCGGCAAGGCGTGGCTGTGCGGCGGCAAGCTGAAAACGCGGTTTCGCGCGCCGGTGTTCCCCGGCGACACCGTAACGGCGGGCGGCACGCTGCGCGCGACGAGCGACGGCATGGCCGTTTATGATGTCGCTGTCCGCAACCAGGGCGGCGCCGAGGTGATCACCGGCGAGGCGAGCATTCCGCTGGACTCCTGAAGGCGTCGCGCTCCCCTCCCCTAACACACGAGCGATACGCTCGATGCCGAGGTAGACCCGTTGAGCACATCGAAAACACACACCATCGCGCTCGATGCCATGGGCGGCGATGTGGCGCCATCGGTGCCGGTGGCTGGCGCGGTGCTGGCGGCGCGCAAGGGCAATGTCAATGTGTTGCTGGTGGGCGACCCCGACGCGGTGCGCGCAGAGCTGGCGAAGCACGACACGGCCGGACTATCCATTCAGGTGGTGCCAAGCGAGGGTGTGATTCGCGAGGGCGAGCCGCCGGCGATGGCGCTGCGCGGCAAGCCTAGGGCCTCGATAGCGGTCGCGACAGGGCTGGTGAAGGCGGGCAAGGCCGACGCCGTGGTGAGCATGGGCTCGACCGGGGCCGCGATGGCGGCGGCGGTGCTGGCGTTCGGCCTGTTTCCGGGCTTGGAGCGGCCGGCGCTGGGCGGCCCATTCATTGGGCTGGCGCCAAGGGTTTCCATTGTGGACCTTGGCTCGCAGGTGGACTGCAAGCCGTTGCAAATGTTGAGCTTCGGCGCATTAGGCTCGACCTTCAGCCACGTGTATAGCGGGGTGCGGTCGCCACGGGTGGGCCTGCTCAGCGTCGGCTCCGAGGAGGGCAAGGGCAATGCCCAGGTGAAGGAGGCCTATGCGTTGTTCAAGAAGAGCGGCCTGAACTTCGTGGGCAACGTGGAAGGGCACGACATCTTCGCGGACAAGGCCGACGTGGTCGTGTGCGATGGGTTCGTGGGCAACGTGCTGCTGAAGTACACTGAGGGCTTGGCCGAAGCGGCCGCGCGCTACCTGGCGGAGGCGCTGGGGCCGAGGAGTCCCGCCGTGAAGGCGATAGCCGACTTGGCATCGCTGGCCGAACAGGGCGGCGGGCCGCTGTTCGGCGTGAACGGGCTGTCGGTCATCGGCCACGGGCGCTCGAAAGCCGAGGGCGTCGCGGGGGGCATCGACGTCGCGGCGCGGTGCCTGGAATCCGACCTCGTGCGGCGGATGCGTGACGACCTTGCGGCCGTGATGGCGCGGAGCGGCGCCCATGCCTAGCCTCGCGGGCAAGCGCGCGCTGGTGACGGGCGGTGGCACGGGCATTGGGCGGGCGATCAGCCTGCGGCTGGCGAAGGATGGTGCGGCGGTGGCCGTGAACTACGCACGCAGCAAGGATGCCGCCGAAGAGGTGGCGCGGCTGATCGGCGGAGAGGGCGGCAAGGCCTTGGCGCTGGCGGGCGACATCTCCGTCGCCGCGGACGCCGACGGCATCGTGCAGCGCGCCATCGAGGAGCTGGGCGGGCTGGACATCCTGGTGAACAACGCCGGCGTGACGAAGGACAATCTGCTGCTGCGGATGAGCGAGGCCGACTGGGACAGCGTGATCGACACGAACCTGAAGGGCACGTTCTTGGTGACGAAGGCGGCGGTGCGACACATGCTGCGGCAGCGCGCCGGACGGGTCATCAACATGTCTTCGGTGGTGGCGCTCACGGGCAACCCAGGCCAGGCCAACTACACCGCCGCGAAGGCCGGGCTGATCGGCTTCACCAAGACGGTCGCGCGGGAGGTCGCCTCGCGCGGCATCACGGTGAACGCGATCGCCCCCGGCTTCATCGCCACGCGCATGGTCGAGGGCCTGGCGCAAGATGTGGTGCAACGCATCATGGAGCGCATACCGCTGGCGCGGTTCGGCTCGCCCGACGAGGTGGCGGCGACGGTCGCATTCCTGGCCGGCGACGGGGCCGGGTACATCACGGGACAAACGATCAGCATCGACGGCGGGCTGGGGCTGTAGCCCGGCGCGCCTCGGCAGGGGAGTCCGCGCATGACGACGCAGCAACAAGAGCACCTGGGCCACGGCAACAAGTTCATGGTGGTGGTGGCCCACCCCGACGACGCGGAGTTCATGTGCTCCGGCACGGTAGCCCGCTGGACTCGCGAGGGCAAGGACGGCGTGTACGTGCTGGTGACGAGCGGCGACAAGGGGTCGTCGGACCCCAACGTCGTCCCGGCGGAGCTGGCAAGGACCCGCGAGGAGGAACAGCGGAACGCGGCGCGCGTGCTGGGCGTGCACACCGTGGAGTTCTTGCGCTACGAGGACGGCATGGTGTGGAACACGATTCAGCTGCGGAAGGACATCGTGCGGATGATTCGCAAGCACCGACCGTCGGCGGTGATCACGGAGAACCCGATGGCGCGGTGGGTGAACAACCGGGTGAACCACCCCGACCACCGGGCGGTGGGCGACGCGACGATGGACGCGGTGTTCCCGTCAGCGCGGGACTACCACATGTTCCCCGAGTTGGTCCGAGACGAGGGGTTGCAGCCGCACACCGTCGACCACCTCTACATCAGCGCGCGCGGGGCCGACGCCGACGTCTACATCGACATCGCGACGACGATCGAAACGAAGATACGAGCGCTGCGGGCGCACGCCAGCCAAGTCCGCAATCCGACGCCGGAGTTCGACGAGAACATACGGCAGATGGCGCGGCGGGCGGCGGGCGAATCGGGGATGGAGTTCGCCGAGTCGTTCAAGTATTTCTACTTGGGGCCGCGGCTGGCGCCGGCGAACACGCCCATCCGGGCCTAGGCGCTGACCTTGACGGGAGCGAAATCGTCCTCGGGCTCGGGCGCCAGGGCGGCCGACTCGGTCCACACGGGCACTGTGAAGGCGAACATGGACCCCTTGCCCACCTCGCTCTCGATCCACACACGGCCGCCCATGATCTCGACGAGCGACTTGACGATGTAGAGGCCGATGCCGGTGCCGGGCACCTTCTTGGTCTCCGGGCGTTGCACGCGATAGAAGGTCGTGAAGAGCTTGGCCTGGTCCTCCGGGGCGATGCCGAGACCCTGGTCGCGCACGCGCAGCTCGACCGTGCCGGCGAAGTGGCGGGCCGTCACGACCACGGCGCCGCCGTTGGGGCTGTATTTCACCGCATTGCTGACGAGGTTGACGATGATCTGCACCAGCTTGTCGTGGTCGCCCACGATCTCGGGCAGCGTTTCCGGCACGTCGACTTGCAGGGCATGGGTGGCGGGCATCTCGCCGTAGGCGCGCAGGGCGCTGGCGACCACCTCGGCCATGCTCAGGCGGTCCTTGCGGAGCGTGAGCGCGCCGGACTCGATGCGCGAAACGTTGAGCAGATCGTCAACGAGGGTGGAAAGGCGGTGCGTCTCGTCGTGGATGCTTTCGAGCCACTTGCGCTGCTGCGCCGGCTGCACCTGACGGGTGAGCAGCAGCTCGCTGAAGCCGTAGAGGGTGGTGAGGGGCGTGCGGAGCTCGTGGGCGGCGATGGACATGAAGTTGTCCTTGACGCGGTCTACCTCGCGGAGCGTCGCGGCGGCGTGCTCGGCGTTGCGCCGGCGCTGGTCGCGGTCGTAGAGCAAGGTGATCATCAGGCCCATCGCCAGGACGAAGACGACTTGGATCACCTGGTCTCGCAGGGCACCCGGGTTGGGGTAGAACTGGGGCATGATGCGCGGCGAGAGGATGAACGGGATGGAGGTGATGCCCGTGACGACCACGGCGACCAGACCCGCCCGCAGGCCCATGACGACGCCCGCGTAGGCGACGATGAGCAGGAACTCGGCCTCGTGGAGGACGTGCAGGCGGAAGTAGGGAATGCTTGCGACGTAGGGCGCGACTGCCGGGAAGTAGGTCGCGTAGTGCATGACGGTGTGGACGACAAGCGTGAGCGTGATGACGAACACGTGTAGCCGCTTGTATCGCGGATCGAGTAGGCGGCCCGCAATCTTGGCGAAGGATCTCAACGGCACGTCGCGCTCCTTTCTCCGGGAGGCTCTCTCTCCCGACCACGGCAATCACATACTGGGAGCGTGGGGTGTCGACGGCCTGCGGGGTACCCAACAAAACCGCTGGGGGATTACCCGACGTCGGGGGGCTCGGTGGCGAGGGCGTAGCGGGGCTCGGCCAGCGTGGCGATGACGCTGGAGCCCTCGACGGCCAGCATGTGACCCGGTCGCGCCTTGGCGACGCGCACGAGCGCCAGCGCGGCCATCGTCCCATCGGGGCGCGGCGCCACGGAGGTGACGACGCCGGCCGGCTGGCCGTCCGCGACGAGCGCGGCCCCCGGCGCCGCCTGGCCGGAGAGCGTCGCGGCCATGAGGCGGCGTTGCACTTTCTTGTAGGTGATGAGGCGGGCGATCACCTCTTGCCCGGTGTAGCAGCCCTTGTCCTCGCTAATCGCCCCCATCAGGCGGCTCTCCAGGGGGTTGGTGTCGTCGCCGAACTCGCGTCCGTACATGGGAAGGCCGATGGCGACGCGAAACGCCTCCCATGCTTCGGGTGGGGCGGGCGTCACGCCGGCGGCGACGAGCGCGTCCCAGACCGCATCCGCCTGCGGGGCGCCGGCGATGACGTGCCACAGCAGGCCGGAGGCGTCACGCCAGAGCGTGGCGGGGCAGTCGGCGATGGTCACGGGCGCCAGGCGGTCGCGTTCGAGCGCGGGCAGGCCGATGTCCGCCAGCGCGGCCGGGACGCGCGGGCCCGCGAGCGCGAACTGCGCGGTGGGGGCAGTCACGTCCTCGACGACGATCTCCTCGCCGAAGGTGAAGGTGTCGAGCCAGTCGATGGCGGCTTGCTGGCGTCCGACGCTCGTAAGACACAACATGCCGCCGTCGACGGCCCCGAGGGCGAGAAGGTCGATTGGGCGGGCGTTGGGGCTGGCGAGGACGGTAAGGCGCGCGTGACCGGGCGGGAGGGCCTCGAGCTTGTTGGTGCTGAGCCGGTTGAGAAGATCGAGGGCGTCCTTGCCAACGATCCGCAGGCGCCCAGTCTCCGAGCGGTCGGCCATGCCGGCGCCGTTGGCGAGAGCGGCGTAACCCTCGGCGGCGCCCGCCATATGCCCCCGCACGCCCGATGCGTGTGTCCACGCCATGACGAACCTCCTGGAAACGAGGCCGCCCCGATGAATCGGGACGGCGCTAGGGCAACGGTGGTGCGAGCGGATCGGCTGCTAGACCGCGAACGACGTGCCGCAGCCGCAAGCCTTCTTCGCGTTCGGGTTTTGGAACGTGAAGCCCTTGCCGTTGAGACCGCCCGAATAGTCGAGCTCGGTGCCGGCCAGAAAAACGTAGCTCTTCTTGTCGACCGCGATGGTGACGCCCTTGTCGACGATGACCTTGTCGGTCTCGGCGGCGATTTCGGCGATGTCGAGCACGTAGGTGAGGCCGGAGCACCCCCCGCCCTTCACCGCTACGCGCAAGACGCCGGTTTCCTTGCCCGCGTTCTGGATGAACTGCCGCACGTGCTTGGCGGCGGCATCGGTGATCGAGATGGTCAGCGGCTGTGGTTGCGTTTGCGTCGTCACGGTCGATGACTCCCATAAAGTCCAGTTGCGTACTCGACAATGGTAGGCGTCTCCCGGCACGGCGTCAAGGCGCGGCTGGCGCGGCGGCGTCGCCGGCGGCACGGCTACTGGCAATGGCGAGGGCGCTGCCGGCGAGCGAACGGGAGGCAGCGCTCTTCGCCGCGCTATCGGAGGCGGCGCTGGTCATCGGCGGCTGGCGCACGGCCGGGGCAAGGCCGGCGAACCACCCCCGGCGGCGGATGCGCGGCGCGGCGGAGCTGCTGGCCCGGCACGCGCCGATGGGGCTTGCCGCTTCGCTGCGGGATGCGATGGCGTCGCCGCGCCTGCTCGTCGAGGCACTGACGGTGACGGACCTTGATGGCGGGCCCACACTCGTCGGCGTGGCGCGTGCGCGGGAGTTGGCGACGAGCGTCGCGCTGCCACATGCGAGCGCCATGGCGCTGGTTGCTGGCGACCGGGAGTCGCGCGCCCTGGCCGAGCGCCGATTCCGAGACATGCCGGCATTGGAGGAGAACACGATCACGCGGGAGGCGCGGCGGCTGCTGGGGCGGAGCGCCTAGCGGGCAGGCGGCTTGGCGCGTGGGAGCAGCAGGGGCTGTTCCATGCCTACCACGCGGCGCTGGGCCTGCCCGAGCGTTAGCGTTCGACGAACGCGGCGACAGCAAGGCCGACGGCGAGCAACACGCCGGTGAGGAAGTGCAGCCGGGCGGTTCGCACCATCATGCGGTTCATCGCCATGCGGTCACCGGCGCGCCACAGGCCGCGGACGGTATCGACGGCGAGCGGCAGCGTCAGCAGCGCGAGCAGGGCCCAGGCGGGCAACAGGCCGGCGACGGCTAGCGCGACGATGGAGAGGTGCGCCGCGGCGAGCAGCGCGGCGTAGACACGGCGGCCCACCGGCAGGCCGACCCACGTGGCGATGCTGCGCTTGCCCTGGGCGCGGTCCTCGTCGATGTCGCGCAGGTTGTTGCAGTGCATGATGGAGGTCACGAGGAAGGCGACGGGCAGCGCGGCCAGCAGGGCGCCGGCGGCGAGGGCCTGGGCCTGCACGAAGTAGGACGCGCCGACCATGAGAACCCCCATGAAGACGAAGACGGTGAGCTCGCCAAGGCCGAGGTTGCCGATGGGCAGCGGACCGGCACTGTAGAGGTAGGCAATGGCGACGCTGGCGATGCCGACGGCCAGGATGGGCCAGCCGACGGCGGCGACGATGGCGAGACCGCAGGCGATGCCGACCCCGAAGGTGGCGCCCATGCCGAGCAGTACCGCGCGAGGCGATAGCAGGCCCTGCTGGATGACCTTGTGAGGCGCAGCGAACTTGGCCGCGCCATGCTTGCGGAAGTCGGCGTATTCGTCGGTGAGGTTGGTGGCCGCCTGGATGGCGACCGAGCCGATGAGCGCGAGGGCGAAGAGCCACCAGCGGAAGCGCGCGGCGTCCCACGCGGCATAGGCGGAGCCCACGAGGACGGGCACGACGGAGGCGGTGAGCGAGAAGGGACGGCTGGCCCACAGCCACGTTTTCCACAGTGGCCGCGGGGCGGCCTCCGGCGTGCGCGGCATCGGTTTCGTGCTCATCGGGCGTGCTCCGAGACGCGCCTAGTCATGCGCGGACGCACATCCCCTCCCCGCTCGTATTGGGCCCTATCGACCGTGCCCCCTGGATTCGCGGAGGGGGCACGCGACGAACGCCGGCCTTTCGAGCACCCCCACCGCCCGACGGCATGGCCTGGGCGACCCATGTTAGCGAAGCAGAACTCGCGGCGCGACGGCAAGTTGGTTCTCACCAGGGCATGTGGCGGTACTTCGAGTAGTCGGGCTTGCGCTTCTCCTTGAAGGCGTCGCGGCCTTCCTTTGACTCATCCGTCAGGTAAAAGAGGCTCGTGGCGCCGTGGGCGACCTGGGTGAGGCCGTAGGCCCAGTCGGTGTCGGCGTTGAACGAGGCCTTCAGGAAGCGCAGCGCCGTGGGGCTCTTGTCCAGCATCTCGCGGGCCCACTGCATGCACTCCGCCTCCAACTGGGCCAGAGGCACCACCTTGTTCACCAGGCCCATCTCCAGCGCCTCCCTGGCCGTGTATTGGCGGCAGAGGTACCAGATCTCGCGGGCCTTCTTCTCGCCCACGATGCGGGAGAGGAAGATCGAGCCGAAGCCGCCGTCGAAGCTGCCGGTGCGGGGCCCGGCCTGAGCGAAGATAGCGTTCTCGCTGGCGATGGTGAGGTCGCACAGCACGTGCAGAACGTGACCGCCGCCGACGGCGTAGCCGTTGACCGCGGCGATGACGGGCTTGGGGATCATGCGGATGTTGCGGTGCAGCTCGATCACCTGGAGGCGTGGGTTGCCGCCCTCGTCGTTGTAACCGCCGTTGCCGCGCACCTTCACATCGCCGCCCGCGCAGAAGGCGCGCTCGCCGGCGCCGGTGAGGATGACCACGCCGACTTGGTCGTCGTGCCAGGCATCTTGGAACGCGGCGATCATCTCGTCGATGGTCTTGGGTCGGAAGGCGTTGAGCACTTCGGGCCGGTTGATCGCGATGCGGGCCACGCCCTCCTTCTTGTCGTACAGGATGTCGGTGAACGCTAGGGTCATGGATCCTCCTCATGTCCGCCGTCCGCCGGTGGGAGGGCGTTGATCGATCGCTAGACGATGGCCGCCGCTCGCAGGTCGGCGATCTCGGCGTCGCCGGCGCCGAGCCAGTCACGCAGCACCTCGGCCGTGTGCTCGCCCAGCAAGGGTGAGTGGCCGGCAGGCCCGGTGACGGCGTCCGAGAACTTGAACGGCGTATTCGCCATGCGGATGCCGCCGTGCGGGGGCACCGGCACCTCGGGCACCATGCCACGGTGCAGCACCTGGGGATGCGAGGCCACCTGCGCGATATCGTTGATGGGGCCGCAGGGCACGCCGGCGGCATCGAGAATGGCGAGCCATTCGGCGCTGGGCTTGCTCGTGAAGGGCTCGGCCAGCAGGGGTTCCAGCTCAGTGAAGTGGAGCCAGCGCGAGCGGTTGTCCTTGAAGCGGGGGTCATTGCCGAGGGCGGGGCGCTCGATGGCGTCGCAGAAGGCTTTCCACTGAGAGAGGTCGTCGGTGATCATGGCGACGACGATGTAGCCGTCGGCGGTGGCGAACGACTGGAACGGGACGTTGACCGGGTGACGCGAGCCGATGCGGCCCGGCACTTGGCCGGTGGCAAAATAACGGGCCAGGGCGTTCTCCATGAGCGTGACCTGGCAATCGAGCATCGAGATGTCGACGTATTGGCCGCGACCGACGGCGTGGCGCTGGAAAAGCGCGGCGCAGATCGCCAGCGCGGTGAACGTGCCGGAGAGGCTGTCGCCGAGCGACACGCCGGGGCGCAGCGGCTCGCCGCCGGGTAGCCCGGTGACGCTCATGAGGCCGCCGGCGGCTTGGACGATGGCGTCGAGGGCGGGGCGCCGCGCGTAGGGCCCATCTTGGCCGAAGCCGGAGATGGAGGCGTAGACGAGGCGCGGGTTGGCGGCGCGAAGCTCGGCCTGGCCCAGACCGAGCTTGTCCATCGTGCCGGGCGTGTAATTCTCTACCAGCACATCGGCCTCCAGCGCGAGGCGCCGGAAGAGTCGTTGGCCCTCGGGCTTGAAGATGTCGAGCGTGATGCCGCGCTTACCCCGGTTGACCGACTGGAAATAGGCGGCGTCGGCGCCGACGAGCGGCCCCATGCGGCGCGCGATGTCGCCGCGGGCGCTCTCGACCTTCACCACGTCGGCGCCCATGTCGGCCAAGATCATCGTGCAGTAGGGGCCGGACAGGATGCGGCTCACGTCCAACACGCGGATGCCGCTCAGCGGTCCATTCATGCGCCGTCCACCCCTCCCGCCAACGCGAAACGCTCGGCGGGGATGCCGACGCCACGGAAGAGCATGGCGCCGAGATCGTCCACGACGCGCTCCACCGGCGGGGCGCCGGCATTCGTCAGCCAATGGAGCAGCACTTCGTGCAACGCGCCGAGCCATACGCGGGAGGCTAGCCCGGTGTCGAGTGGGGCGATGACACCCGCACGCACGGCGCCCTCCAATTCGCGCTGGATGAGGCCCGCGAACCGCTCGCGCAGGGGTATGAGGCGTTTATCCAGCGACTTCCCTTGGCCCACGACGTTCACGAGCACCACGGTGGCGAGCGTGCGCTGGCGGGCGAAGGTGCGGACGAGCGCGTGCATGGCGATGGCGAGGCGCAGGTCGGGCTGCGGCTCGGCGCCCATGGCGCGCTCGACGCGACGCACCAGCTTGTCGCTGAGGGATTCGACGAGGGCGACGGTCATCGCCTCCTTGCTGGGGAAATGGAAGTAGAAGCCGCCCTTGGATACGCCCGAGCGCCCGGCGACCTCGTCGATGCTGGTCGCGTGGTAGCCGCGCTCGGCCAGCACGGACGCGGCGGAGTCGAGGATGCGTTCACGCGTCGCGGCCGCCGGGGCGGAGTTGGTCGATTGGCTGGGCGAGTTGGGCATTGCCTATCCAGGGGGCGGGCTTCGCGGCCCATGTCACGCGTCATGCTACCGACCGACCGGTCGGTCGGTCAAGCGTGTCGGATTGGTGTCGGCGCGCCGATGGCGACGCCTGCCGCGCCGGGCCGCTCGCCGTGGGGCGATGAAAGGCACGCGCGATTGGCATGGATGCCCGCGAGCGAGGCCGCAAGCACGCCGTAGGCTCCGTGTTCGTGGAATCGGTCGGGGCGAGTGCCATGGGCGGCCACCATCGCGACCTCGACACCGCCGACCGTGGCCCGGCGCGGCGCACAGTGCCGTCGTTCACGGCGCCTGGGGTGTGATCGCACCCGGCGGAGACTTACGGATCGTAAGCGCGGGCCATGATGGGGCCCATTCCCTGCGTCTCGCGCGGAAGGCCCACCCACCGGGCCACGCGCCGTTTTCGCCCACTTCCGGTCGACGCGCGGGCATGCGTGGCGAGCGCGGCGCATGACGACGGGCGGGCATCCGAAAATCGTCGAGGCGCATCGACGGCTGCGACGTGACGCCGCGGAGGGCGTCGGATACTATAGACGGGCCCGCCCCGTGACGGGGGCGAGCGCCATCGTGCGCCGGCTGGAGCAACAGGATTGTCCGACCTCGCGTTTTGGTCCGTGGTCGCCGTCATCGCGGCGGCGGAGCTCGCCATCGTGGCGACGGCGCTGCGCATGCGCGTGCGCCACGACCCGTCGCGCGGCCTGGTGGGCACGCGTCCAGCCGAGATCGTGTGGACGCTGCTGCCGACGGCGCTGCTGGTGGCCGTGGTGGTCTATTCTTATCGACTTTGGCGGGGCGGCTAGCCCAAGGGCCGTGAGGTTGGCGATGGCGAACGCGATCGACACCGGATCCAAGGCGCGAGCGTCCCGGCGCCGGGCAGGCGTGCTGGCCGCCGTCGCCGCGGCACTCGCGGTGGGGCTCATCGCGTACGGTGCGTGGGTGCGGGCCTCCAGCTCGGGCCTCGGCTGCCCCGATTGGCCCCTCTGCCATGGCACGATCGCTCCGGATTTCGAGAAGGCCACCTATATCGAATGGGGGCACCGTATCTTCGCGGGGTTGGTCATCGCCATTGCGGCGCTGGCCCTACTATTCGCCCACCGCTCGCGCGACATAGACCGTGGGCTGTTCCAGGTGCTGCTGGCCGCCGTCGCCGTGTTCCTGCTGCAGGCGGCGCTCGGCGGCATCGTCGTGCTCACCGAGCTCAACAACCTGGCGGTGATGCTGCACCTCACCATTGCCATGACGGCGCTCTCGCTGCTGGTGCTGGCAAGTGTCCGCGTGCTCGCGAGCGCGGAAGGAGGGATGCCGGACTCGGCCCTAGTGACGGCTGTGTTCGTCACGGGCGCGGCGGTGATCCTGCTGGGCAGCTCGCTGGTGGCGACGAACGTGTGGGCTTCGTGCCAGGGGTTCCCGTTGTGCCCGACGACGACCCAGGCGGGGCCCACGGCGCTGAACGTGGTGCACCGGGCCGCCGGCGGCGTGTTGCTCGTGCTGCTGGCCTGGATGGCGGCGCAGCTGACGCGCCGCGACGCGCCGGTGCTGCTGAAGGCGGCGACGCATGGCGCGCTGGTGGCACTGCTGCTGCAGGGCGTGGTGGGCTACCTTGGCGTGCGGTGGGTCTTCCCCGAGTGGGTGCGCGTGCTGCACCTAGGCCTGGCCGCCGTGATATGGGCGGGGTTGAGCGTCGACTGGGCGGCGCTGGTGTTGCGACGGAGGGGCCAGTGGCGGGGGTGAGCACGCTCGCGCGCCAGCTGGTCGTCCTTTCCAAGCCACGCATCATCGTGCTGCTGGTGCTCACCGCCGTCTGCGGGCTTTACAAGGCCGCCGAGGCGGAGCCGGCCTGGGACGTGCGCCTGGCCGTGACCATCGCCGGCGCGCTGGCGGCGGCCGGCTCCAACGCGATCAACCAGGGGTTGGACTCCGACATCGACGCGGTGATGCGCCGCACCCGGCGCCGGCCGGTGCCCGCGGCGCAAATGAGCAGGAATGGCGCGCTGACGTTCGGCGCGCTGGCTATCGCGCTGGCGGTGGCCGGCATGGGCCTGTTCGCCAACTGGCTGGCCGCATGGCTCACCCTGGCGGCGGCGGCGGTCTACGTGCTGGTCTACACGGTGCTGCTGAAGCGCCGGTCGTGGAACAGCATCGTGATCGGCGGGGCGGCGGGGGCCTTCCCGCCGCTTATCGGCGCGGCGACGGTCACGGGCCAGATCGAGGCGGTGGGGCTCTACATGTTCGCGCTCGTGTTCTTCTGGACACCGCCGCACTTCTGGACGCTGTCGATCTTGCTGAGGGACGACTATGCGGCGGCGAAGGTGCCGATGCTCGCCAGCATCGCGAGCCAGCGCGACACCGCCATCCAAATCGTGCTGTACATCGTGTTGCTGGTGGCGATGGCATGGCTACCGGTGGCGGCAGGGTATGCCGGCGTCACCTTCGGCATTGTAACGACGCTAATCAGCGCGTGGTGGCTGCGGAAGTCGCTGCCGTTGTTGCGAGACGGCAGCCGCGCGACGGCGCTTTCGGCCTACAAATTCTCGCTGCTGTGGCTCGCGATCGTGTTCCTGGTGCTCGCGGCGGAGCCCGCCCTACCCTGGTATTAGCGGATTCCGGCCGATTCCACCGGACGTGACGGCGAAGCAAGGGGGCCCCGCCGTGTGGCGGAGCCCCTTTTCCATGCAGGTGTCCTTGCGACGAGGGCTACTTCTCGTCCCCGTCGTCGGCCTGGCCGAGCGTGGCGAGGGCGTCGTCGACCTGGGACCCCTCCGGGTCCAAGTCGTCGTCCTCATCGTCGTCCAGGTCGTCCAAGTCGAGATCGTCGTCCTCATCCTCGTCGTCCCTGAGTTCGTCCTTGGGGGCGCCATTGGTGCCGCCGGGGAACTCGACCAGCAGGTTGGCGATGTCCTTGTCCACGTCGGCGTCGGCGATGGCGGTCGCGACTTGCGGCTGCTTGTTCAAGCCGAGCATCGCCCGGCCCTCTTCGGACATGTCGAGGCGCGCCGGAATGAGGCGCCCGATGATGACGTTCTCCTTGAGGCCCCGGAGGTAGTCGACGCTCCCCTCGATCGCCGCCTCGGTGAGGACGCGGGCGGTCTCTTGGAACGAGGCCTTCGCCAAGAAACTTTCGGTGTTGAGCGAGGCGCGTGTGACGCCGAGGATGTCCGGCTTGCTGGTCGACGGTTCGCCGCCCTCGGCCAACACCTTTGCGTTGAGCTGCTGGAAGACGATGCGGTCCACTAGCGAGTTCGGCAGCAACTCGGTGTCGCCGGTGGTTTCCACGCGAACCCACCGCAGCATCTGCCGGACGATGACCTCGATGTGCTTGTCGTTGATCGCCACGCCCTGGTTGCGGTACACGGTCTGCACCTGCTCTTGCAGGTAGCGTTGGGTGGCCTCGGTGCCCAGGATGCGGAGGATGTCGTGCGGGTCGGGCACGCCACCCGTGAGCTTGCGGCCGGCCGTCACCTGGTCGCCCGTGCGGACGAGGCGCTGGTCGGTGGCGTCGACGATGTGGTCGCGCACCTCCAGGTCAACGGCCTCGATCTCGACGTGGCCGTCCCGCAGGCGGGCGATGCCGCTGACGCGAGCCAGGATATCGGGCTTGTCGGGCAGGGCTTCCTTGTCCTTCTTGCCCTTGCCGGCGGGCGCGCCGGAGCCGGCCGTGGCGACCGCCACGCCGGCCTGTATGCGAGCGCCGTTGGTCACCGCCGGCTTGTAGCCCTCTGGAATGGGGTATTGGTCGGTGAAGGGCACCTGGTTGATGACACGGATAACCGGGGCGACGGACGCCGGCGGCTGCACCACCTCGGGGTGGCCCTCCGGGGCCTGGAACTCGCCCATGAGCTGGCCGCCGTCGAACACCAAGACGGTGCCGTCGATTTCGGTCAGCTTTGCCTTGCCCTTTGGGGTGCGTGCCTCGAACAGCTCCTCCACGCGGGGCAGGCCCGTGGTGATGTCCTTGCCGGCGACGCCGCCGGTGTGGAACGTCCGCATGGTGAGCTGCGTGCCCGGCTCGCCGATGGACTGCGCGGCGATGATGCCGGTGGCCTCGCCGATGAGGACGGGGCGGCCGGTGGCGGGGCTGCGGCCGTAGCACACCTGGCAGATGCCGCGAACGGCCTCGCAGGTGAGCGGGCTGCGAACGAACACTTCGGTGACGGCGGCCTCTTCCATGCGGCGGGCTTCCGGCTCTTCGACGACTTGGCCCGCCTCGACGATGATCTCGCCGGTGCGGGGGTCGGCAATGGGCGCGGTGACGGTGCGACCGAGCGCGCGCTCGCCGATCTTGCCGATCATCACGTCCTCGCCGTACTCCTTCGAGGGCGTGGAATACATGATGATGCCGCGGTCGGTGTGGCAGTCGTCCTCGGTGACGATGACTTCCTGGGCCACGTCGATGAGGCGGCGGGTGAGGTAGCCCGAGTCGGCGGTGCGGAGGGCGGTGTCGGCCAAGCCCTTGCGCGCGCCGTGGGTGGAGATGAAGTATTCGAGCACCGTGAGGCCCTCGCGGAACGAGGACTTGATGGGCAGCTCGATGATGTCTCCCCGAGGGTTGCTCATGAGGCCGCGCATGGCGGCCATCTGCTTGATCTGAGCTTCGTTACCGCGGGCGCCGGAGTGGGCCATGAGGTAGACGCCGCCGAAGTCCGGTAGGTGCTTCTTCAGCACCACGTCGATGTCCTTCGAGACGCCCTGCCACACCTCGACGGTGCGGAGATACTTTTCGCGCTCGGTGATGAGGCCCTGCTCGTACTGTTCTTCCAGCGCCTCGACCTTCTTCTGCGCCTCGGCGAGCAGCTGGCCCTTCTCCGGAGGCACTTGGATGTCGGTGATGCCAATGGTGGTGCCGGAGAGGGTGGCGTAGTGGAAGCCCATGCTCTTGATGCGGTCGAGCACCTTGGCCGTCTCCTCGTTGGAGGTGAGGCGGTAGCATTGGGCGACGATTTCCTTAAGCGCCTTCTTGTCGAGCGTTTGGTCGTAGCGACGCACCTGTTCGGGCAGCACCGAGTTGAAGATGATGCGACCGGGGGTGGTCTTCATGGTGGCACGGCCGGTGCCGTTCGCCGGCTCCACGACCATGCGCGCACCCTGAGGCACGTCGCGCACCTCCACGAGGGAGCGCAGCTCGATCTGGCCCGACTCGTAGGCGATGAGCACGTCGTCGAAGTCGCGGAAGCGCTCGCCCTCGCCCTTCGCGCCGGGCTGCACGTCGGTGAGCCAGTAGGAGCCGAACACCATTTCGTGCGTCGGCGTGACGAGCGGCTCGCCCGATGCCGGCGACAGCATGTTGTTCACGCTGAGCATGACGGTCTTGGCCTCTTGCACGGCCTCGCGCGAGAGCGGGACATGGACGGCCATCTGGTCGCCGTCGAAGTCGGCGTTGAAGGCCGTGCACACCAACGGGTGCAGCTGGATGGCGCTGCCTTCGACGAGGACGGGCACGAAGGCCTGGATGCCGAGACGGTGGAGGGTGGGCGCGCGGTTGAGCAGCACGGGGCGGCCCTTGATGACTTCTTCCAGCACGTCCCAGACCTCGGGGCGGACGCGCTCCACCATGCGCTTGGCGCTCTTGATGTTGTGGGCCATGCCCTGGGCGACCAGCCGGTTCATGACGAACGGCTTGAACAACTCCAGCGCCATTTTCTTCGGCAGCCCACACTGGTTGAGGGTGAGGTTGGGGCCGACGACGATGACGGAGCGGCCGCCGTAGTCGACGCGCTTGCCCAGCAGGTTCTGGCGGAACCGGCCTTGCTTGCCACGCAGCAGGTCCGACAGGCTCTTGAGCTTGTGGTTGTGGCTGCCGACGATGGCACGGCCGCGCCGGCCGTTGTCGATCAGGTCGTCGACGGCCTCTTGAAGCATGCGCTTCTCGTTGCGGACGATGATCTCGGGCGCGCCGAGCTCCAGCAACCGGCGCAGACGGTTGTTGCGGTTAATGACGCGTCGGTACAGGTCGTTCAGGTCGCTGGTGGCGAAACGGCCGCCGTCGAGCTGCACCATGGGGCGCAGGTCGGGCGGCAGCACGGGCAGCACCGTGAGCACCATCCACTCGGCCTTGTTGTTGGAGCGCTTGAAGGCATCGACGACCTTCATCCGCTTGATCGCCTTCTTGCGGCGCTGGCCGGAGGTGGTCTTCACCTCGCGTTCCAGCTGCGTGACGACGTCGCCGAGCTCCAGGACGCGCAAGACGTCGAGGATGGCCTCGGCGCCCATGCCGGACTTGAAGGTGTCGCCGTACTTCTCGGTCAAGTCGCGGTGCTTGGCCTCGGTGAGGAGCATCATCGGGCGGATGCCCTCGACCTCACCGATCTCCTCGTCCATTTGCGCCTCGAGCTCCTTCTTGGCGACCTCCGTCTTGGCGCGTTGCTCGACGATGCGCTGCTCGAGGCGGGTGCGCTCCAGGCTGCCGTCGGCGGTGCTCTCGATCTGGGCGAGCAGCGGCTTCAACTGCTCCTCGCCTTGCTTGTCGAGCGATTCGAGTTTCTGCTGCAGCACGGCTTGCAGCTCCTCGACCTTGCGCTGCTGAAGCAGGGGGTCGACGGACGTGACGATGTATTGCGCGAAGTAAAGGGCGCGCTCGAGGTTGCGTGGCGACAGGTCCAGCAGGAGGCCGAGACGGCTGGGGATGCCCTTGGCAAACCAGATGTGGGCCACGGGAGCGGCCAGGTTGATGTGGCCCATGCGCTCGCGGCGGACCTTGGCGCGCGCGACCTCGACGCCGCAGCGGTCGCAGATGACACCCTTGTAGCGGATCTTCTTGTATTTGCCGCAGTAGCACTCCCAGTCCTTGGTCGGACCGAAGATGCGCTCGCAGAAAAGTCCATCCTTCTCCGGACGGAGCGTGCGGTAGTTGATGGTTTCCGGCTTGGTGACCTCGCCATACGACCACTGCTTGATCTGTTCCGGCGAAGCCAATGAGATGCGGATAGCGTTGAATTCCGTTGCCGCTGGCATCCTTGCCTCTCCCTAGCGGGCGTCGAGCCCGACCATGAATTCGATTCTTGACCACGCGCCTATCGGTGATGGGGTGGGAGCGGTTACTCCTCGCCGGACTCCTCAGTGTCCTCGTCGGTGCCGGCGGCGCGGTTGAAGGGAAGCGCGATCGGCACGTCGGGCGCCGGCGCGGCCTCCTGCTCCTCCAGCGACTGGAACTCGGTTTCCCAGGCGGGCGCGGGCTCGGTCACACGGGTTGCGGGCACTTCCGCCATCTCCTCTTCCTCCTCCTCCGCGTAGGTGAAGCGCGGCGTGGGCACGCCACGGTCTTCCTCGTAGCGCAGCTCAATGGCGAGGCCCAGGCTCTGCAGCTCCTTCACGAGGACATGGAAGGACTCGGGCACCCCCGGCTGAACGACGTCCTCGCCCTTGACGATGGCCTCGTAGGTCTTGACGCGGCCCACGACATCGTCGGACTTCACCGTGAGCATCTCCTGCAAGTTGTAGGCGGCGGAGTAGGCCTCCAACGCCCACACCTCCATCTCGCCGAATCGCTGGCCGCCGAACTGGGCCTTGCCGCCCAGCGGCTGTTGCGTGATGAGCGAGTACGGGCCGGTGGAGCGAGCGTGGATCTTGTCCTCCACCAAGTGGATCAGTTTGAGCATGTAGATATAGCCGACGGTCACGGGGTTCTCGAAGGGCACGCCGGTGCGGCCGTCGTACAAGGTCGACTTGCCGATGATGGGGGGTGCGCTCTTGGTGACCTTGGCGACGTGCAGGGCCTGCTGGTAAAGCGCCTCGCCGTGCTCGGGGGTGATCTCCAGCGTGACGGACTCGACATTGCCGCCGTTCTGCTTCGCCTCGACGTAGGCCTCGGCCATGTCGGCCATCCAGAGACGCAAGCACGACTCGATGGCGTAGCTGGGGTTGGCGTCGTTGAACAACTCGTCGGCGTCGAGCCCCTTCTCGGTGGCCCAGGCACGAGCCCGGTTGAAGTCGGGGCCGGCGCCCATGTGCGCGTCGCGGAGGGCGCCGGAGCGCTCCACCACCCAGCCGCGGGCGAGCGACGCTTGGATGTCCTCGTCGGTGGCGCCGTCGAACACGGGCGTGATGGCGCGGACGTTGAGGCGATGGGCCGCCATGCCCAGGTGCGTCTCCAATATCTGTCCCAGGTTCATGCGCGAGGGC
>VGZX01000038.1 GCA_016872415.1 SAR202 cluster bacterium
CCGCGAAGCGCCTGACCAAAATGGGCATTGAGGTGCGAACGAGCTCACGAGTCGAGGCGGTCGAGCCCGGCGTCGTGACGCTGAAGGACGGCACGCGCATCGAGATCGGCACCACGGTGTGGACAGCCGGCGTCGAGGCCAGGCCGCTGGCGAAAGAATGCGGGCTGCCGGTGAACATGCGCGGCCACGTGGTCGTCGAGCCAACGCTGCAGGTGGCGGCGCACCCCGAGATATTCGTGGTCGGCGACCTCGCGCACATCGAAGCCGCGCCGGCGCCCATGCTCGCCCCGGCGGCGATCCAACAGGGCCAGCACGCCGCCCGTAACGTCGCGCGCCTGATCGCGAGGCGCCCGCCATTGGCCTACCGCTACCGCGAAAAGGGCACTCTGGCCGTCATTGGCCGTGGCGCCGCTGTTGGGCAGCTCAAGGGCATCTCCTACCGGGGCTTCCCCGCCTGGCTGGTGTGGGCGTTCATCCACATCTACAACGTCATCGGCTTCCGCGACCGCATCATGGTGTTCGTCGGTTGGGCGTGGGACTACGTCTTTCTCGAGCGCGCGGTGCGCTTGATCCTGCCGGTGGTGCGCGCGACGCCGCGCCGGCCGGCACCGGTCGACTTGCCCCGGCAACGCGACCGCGCCGCGTAGCACCCGCGCATCCACCGCGGCATCCAAGGCCAGGCGCGCCTGCACAAAACGCGATGGTGTCCTCGGCCCACTCTTGGAGTGTCGCATCCGCCCTCGGCCCGCGTCTTGACGGTCCCGCGCCGTCGCTGGCGGCCGTCACGGTTGTCGGTTTCGGAATGTCGGAGCGGGCGGCGGGGTTCTCGTCGACGCGCCTGTATAATCGTTGCCGCGCCATGACCATGCATACGCCCGCGCAACCCGACCTTGCGGTCGGCGTGGACATTGTCGAGATCGACCGGGTCGCCGCGACGCTCGCGCGGTTCGGCAACAGGTTCCTCGAACGCGTCTACACGCCCGGCGAAATCGCCTATTGCCGTGGGCGCGCCCCGCAGCTGGCGGCCCGTTTCGCGGCGAAGGAGGCGGTGATGAAAGCATTGGGCACCGGCACGCGCGGCGTTGGCTGGCGCGAGGTCGAGGTGACGCGGGCGCGCAGCGGCCAGCCAGCGGTGGTGCTCCATGGTCGCGCCGCCGCGCGGGCGGAGCGCCTCGGCCTCACGTCGCTCGTCATCAGCTTGTCGCACTCGAAGGCATACGCAGTCGCATCCGTCGTTGGGAGGCGTTCGTGAAGGTCGTCACGGTCGAGCAGATGCGCGGCTTGGAGCGCGCGGCGTCGGAGGCGGGCGTCAGCGAGGACACGTTGATGGAGACCGCTGGCCTGGCCGTGGCGCGCCGCGTCGGGCAGCTGATCGAGGGCATTCGCGGCCGGCGCGTGCTGGTGCTGGTGGGCCCCGGCAACAATGGCGGCGATGGCCTGGTGGCCGCCCGCTACCTGAGCGACTGGGGCGCGCTGGTGACGGTTTACATGGCGACGGCGGGACGGCGTCGGGACAAGTTCGAGGAGTGCCGCCAGCGACGGGTGCGCGTGGTGGAAGGCAAGGACGATGTCGAGCAGTGGGCTCTCTCGTCCTACCTGCCAATCACCGACGTCGTCCTCGACGCCGTGTTCGGCATCGGCAACAGCCGCCCGCTGGAGGGGCAGCTACGCAGCATGTTCACCCTGCTGCGCGACATCAAGCAGCGGCCCGGCGGAGCCAACTTCAAGCTGGTCGCGGTGGACGTTCCAACCGGGCTCAACGCCGACACCGGCGAGGTGGACGAGGCGTGCGCGCCCGCCGACTGGACACTGACACTGGGCGCCCCGAAGATCGGCCTCTTCCGCTTCCCCGGCGCCGCGTTCGCCGGCAACCTGGAGACGCTGTCCATCGGGTTGCCGCCGGGAATCGACCGGGACATCGCCATCGACCTTGCCGACGACAAGACGGTCGCGGCGATGCTGCCGAAGCGGCCGCTCGACGGCCACAAGGGCATCTTTGGGCACGTGCTGGTGGTGGCCGGATCGCGGCGCTACGTCGGCGCCACCGTGCTCGCCACGCTATCGGCGTATCGAGCCGGAGCGGGACTCGTGACCCTGGCCTCTCCCGAATGCGTCTACCGTCTCGCGGTGCCGCAAATGGCCGAGCCCATCCACCTACCGCTGCCGGAAACGGCCGACGGCTTCGTGTCGCCATCGGCCGCCGTCGAAGCGCGCGCGGCGATGGAGGGAGCCTCGGCCGTCGTCATCGGTCCCGGCATGGGAAACAGCGAGCCGGTGCAGCGCTTCGTCCAAGACGTGCTGTTGAGCGAGCCGCGGCCGACGAAACCGGTGGTGATCGACGCCGATGCATTGAACGTGCTCGCCCGCCTCTACGGTTGGGCCGAGCACCTCACCACGCCGGCCGTGCTGACGCCGCACCCCGGCGAAATGTCGCGCCTGCTCCGCATCCCCGTGCCGGAAGTGCAGGAAGACCGCGAAGCGATCGCGCGCGACGCCGCCCAAAAATGGCGCCAGGTCGTCGTGCTGAAAGGTGCGCACAGCATCGTCGCCGCGCCCGATGGACGCATCACCATCTCGCCCCACGCCAACCCCGCGCTCGGCAGCGGCGGCACCGGCGACGTGCTCTCCGGCGTCATCGGCGCGCTGCTGGCGCAAGGCCTGGCGCCCTACGAAGCGGCGGTGGCCGCCGTCCACGTACACGGCGCGGCCGGCAACCGCGTGCGCGACATGATCGGCGATGGCGGCCTGCTCGCGAGCGACCTACTCCCGCAGCTACCGCGAGTGATGCGCGACTTGAAAGTGAAGGGGACCGCCTGAGCCTCGTGCTTGCCGGAGCGCTCGGCGGCACCCGCCGGCGATCACATCGTCGCGCCGTGGCATTTCTTGAACTTCTTGCCGCTGCCGCACGGGCATGGCTCGTTCCGTCCAATCTTGTGCCACTCGGGGTTTGCCGCCTGAAAGGCGAGCTTGCTGGCGCGGGCCTTGGTGCAATCGGCGCACGTGCACGCCAGGGGGTGATCCTTGTACCAGCTCGTGCGCTCCTTGCCGATTACCATGCGTCACGTCTCCAGTCATAACGGGTGCTTGCTCGGGCGAGCGCCTCGCGGCCGCCCCTCCCAGTGTACGGCTATCGGATCTCGACCATCGCCTCCACCTCCACGGCGACGCCCAGCGGCAGCGATCCCACGCCGACCGCGGCCCTCGCGTGCCTGCCCCGGTCGCCGAACACCTTGGCGAACAGCTCCGACGCTCCGTTGACCACCTGTGGCTGCTCTGTGAAGTCGTCCGTGCAGTTCACCATGCCCATGACGCGGACGAACTGCGCGACGCGCTCCAGATCGCCGACCGCGGCCTTCAGCACCGCGATGATCGCGATGCCGCACGCCCGCGCGGCCTCGTGGCCCTGCTGCGTCGTGAGGTCGCGGCCGACCTTGCCGACGATGGGAGAGCCGTCGGCGGTGCGTGGAATCTGACCGGAGACGTAGACCGTGTTGCCGGCGCGCCGGAACGGCACGTAGGCCGCGACGGGCGCGGCGGGCGGAGCGAGCGTGATGCCGAGCGCCTGCAAGTTCTCTTCGGCGGTGGGCACGGATACCTCCCATGCGTGGTGAATGCCCGAACCTCGGCATGATAGCGCAGTCGAAGCGCTCCGCCGCGCCCGCAGGCAGCCCAGCGGCCGGCCATGCTGCTAGAATGCCCGCCACCTTTCCCTCCGGTGTGCCCTCGTTGACCTCGCCAACACCCGCTCCGAACGCTCCCGCGAAGCCACGCTACTTCTACGGTTGGAACATCGTCGGCATTGCGATGTTAAGCAGCGCGTTTGGCACGGGCGTCAGCTCCTTCGGCATCGGCGTCTTCCTCGGTCCCATGGCAAGCGAGCTCGGCTGGTCGCACGCCGCCATCCTGGGCGCGGTAACGGTTCGAACGCTGCTTGGCGGCTTCCTGGGCCCCATCACGGGGCCCTGGCGAGACAAGCGGGGCGGCCCGCGCAAACTGCTCATCGCCGGCACGCTAACGCTCGGCCTGTCTATGATCGCGCTCAAATGGGTCGACGATCTGTGGCTGTTCTACGTGCTGTTCGGCATCGGCGGCGCGCTCGGCCAGCAGGGTTCTGGGCCGGTCATCACCGAGGCTGTCGTGCCCAAGTGGTTCATGCGCGGGCGGGCGCGGGCCATCGGCATCGCCAGCACCGGCACCGGCATGGGGCCGCTCCTCTTCCCGTTCTTGATAACGTGGATCGTGCTGTCGGTGGGCTGGCGCGACGCTTGGCTGGTGCTCGGCATCGTGGTGATCGTCGTCCTCTTGCCGCTGTCCTTCTTCCTTCACACGAGCCCCGAGGACATCGGCCTGCTGCCGGATGGGGACGACGCGCCCAAGCCGGGCGCCCCACGTCGCGCTCCCGCCTCGGAGCGCAGCCTCACGCCCGCCGAGGCCGTCCGGTCGGTCAGCTTTTACATGCTGCTGCTCACGTTCAGCTTCTCAGGCATGGCCGTGAACGGCTATCACCCGAACCAAGTGCCATTCTTCCGCGACCAAGGGCTCAGCGCCACCGCCGCGTCGGCCATCGTCTCGCTCTACGGGTTCTTCTCCATCAGCTCCCGACTGCTGTGGACCATTCTCGCCAGCCGCTACAGCATCCGTAACTTGCTGGTCGTGCAGGGGTTCATCACGGCGTCGCTCATCGCCTTCCTCGCGCTTGGAGCCGTCAACGTGCAGCTCGTGGTTCTGTGCATGGCGTTGCAGGGCCTCAGCAATGGCGGGCACTTCCTCATGCAGCCGCTCATAGCCGCCAATTACTTCGGCCGCGCGCACATCGGAGCGATCCGCGGATACATGCGGCCGGTCCTCACTGTGACCGCCGCCATCGCGCCGCTCATCGTCGGCTTCCTCTATGATCGCCAGCAGTCGTACACCGGCGCCTTCTTGGCGATAGCGGCCTTGTGGATCGTCGCCGCGCTCACGGTGCTGCTCGCGAAGCCGCCGCGCGCGAAGGCGGGGGCCGGCGGAGCGGCCCCGGCGGCCGCCGGCTAGTCCCCGACGCCCGGCCCGCTAGAGGTGGCCTCGGTATTCACCCCGGCGCAACTCCTCGACGGCCTTCACGATCTCATCCGGCGTGTAATGGTGCAGGCGCACCACCCTCGCCTCGTGTCGCACCGTGGGCGGCATGCTCAATCGCGCTTCGTCCGCGCTCTCGGCCTCGATGATGACCCACGCGCGGTGGTCATTGTCCTCGCAGCCCCGCTCGGCGCGCGTGAGGTAGTGCGAGCCCGCGATCCTGAACTCGTTCAAGGTTCGAATGCACTCGCGGGGCGCCGGTTGATGCGTGTGCTCGATCATGTATCGCGGCATGGGCTTGCTCTCCAGCGGTTGTCGCCTGCGTCGTCACCGTCCTATTGATAATACGGGGGGTCCGCGCCGCCAACCGGGACGCCCCGCGCCGTCGACGGCAGCCCGCCGCCGGCGACGCGACGCGCGCTTGCAGAGCGGCCCCCGCGACGCTATCGTTTCGCCCATATCGACGGCGAGGAGCATGAGGAGATGGCTTCCACGACGGTGTTCAGATCGCGCTATGTGATGGCGAACGGTGTCCGCACTCACTACACCGAGGTCGGCGACAACGGCATACCGGTGGTGTTGCTGCACGGCAGCGGCGCCGGATCGTCCGGTGAGGCTGGTTTCGCCCGCGTCCTGCCGCTCATGGCGCCGCATTTCCGCGCCATCGCGCTCGACTCGATCGGCGGTTGGGGCGACACCGACGTGCGGGCGGTCGCGAAGCACGGCATCGAGTCGCGCGCTCGCCATCTGGCGGACTTCATCGACGCCCTGGGCCTGGAAAAGGTCCACCTCGTCGGCAACTCGCAAGGCGCATGGGTCGCGGCGCGCTACGCCATTCAAAACCCGGACCGCGTCGGCAAGATGGTGCTGGTCGCCACGGCGACCGTGGCATGGGCAATGGGCATTGCCATGCCGGAGACGCCGGGCATGCGGGTGCTGCTGTCGTACGACGGCACGCGCGGGTCGATGCGAAAGACGCTGGAGGCGATCATCCACGACAAGTCGATGATCACCGACCAGCTGGTCGAAACGCGGCTTGCCGCTGCGAACCGCCCCGGCGCGGCCGAGGCGCGCAAGGCGTTCAATGAAGGCAACAGGCGCTTCATGGAGGACCCGGGCCTTCGGCTGAACTTCGACATGCGCCACACG
This sequence comes from SAR202 cluster bacterium, assembly GCA_016872415.1. Lineage (GTDB taxonomy): Bacteria > Chloroflexota > Dehalococcoidia > Lucifugimonadales > Australimonadaceae > VGZX01. The sequence continues at coordinate 6,205 of VGZX01000038.1, forward strand.
CTGCCGAAGCTGCCCAATCCCACGATCATGATTTGGGGCGAACAGGATGACTTTGCCTCGCCGGAAGGTGGACGGCAGCTGGAGAAGGTGTTGCCGAACGTCAAATTCCACTGGGTGAAGGATGCCGGCCATCAGGTGCAGACTGACAAGCCAAGGGAGTTCGCCAGGATCGTCGTCGATTTCTTGAAGTGACCTGCCGCGCCCGCCCGCGCGGCTTGCGCGGGTAGGGGATGGCGGCGACGCATGCCGGTGCTATAACTGGCCCATCATCGCCGAAGGAGCAAGTCAAGGGCACTCACCGAAGAGGGAATCGTTCACCTACCCGGCGTCGCCAGCCGGTGGGTCCGCCTGGAGAACGGCGCCATGGCCCATTACATCACCGCCGGCGGCACCGGTCCGGCCGTCGTGCTGTGCCACGGCGGCATTCCCGGCTCCTCCGGCACGGCGGGCTGGCGCTACCAAACCCCCTTCCTCGGACAGCGCGGCTTCCGCGTGTTCGCGCCCGACTTCCCCGGCTACGGCCTGTCCGATAACCGCCCCGAGTACCATCCCCGGAAAGGCCGCCTCGACCACCTCGAATTCCTCCGCATGTTCGTCGACGCTCTCGGACTCGACCAGTTCCACCTGTCGGGCAACTCCATGGGCTGCGCGAACACGTGGGCGTTCGTCGTCAACTACCCATGGCGCGTGAAGAGCTACATCCTCATCGCCGGCAGCGTTGGCGATCTGGTGCCGCCGGAGAAAACCGTGCGCGGCAACCTCGACGTCCGCAAGATCAACCGCGAGACGTTCGACGGCACGGCCGATTCCATGCGGCGCATGCTGGAGCCCATCATCTACCGCAACGATGGCCTGCCGCAGGAGCTGCTGGAGATGCGGACCCGCCCGCGAACCGGCAGCGGGAGTCGCTGCGCATGCTGCAAGATGCCAACGAGGCCTTGCCGAAGGACCCGAACCTGGGCCAAGTGCTCTCGACCAAGAACCGCCTCGACAAGCTGACGATCCCCGCCCTCTACCTGTACGGGAAGGACGATGTGCTGCTGCCGGTGGAGAACGGCTACATGCAGGAAGACGCCACGCCGAACATCCAATACTTCTATCCGGAACAGTGAGGGCACCAAGGCCAAACCGACCAGCCCGACATGTTCAACCAGGTGTTCTTGGAGTTCTTCCGCGATGGCAAGGTGAGCGGCGAGACGGCGGACTGGGCCGGCGTGTCCAAGCGCCGCCCGGAGCTGACGCACCTCGTCGAGCAGAGCGCCGTCGCCGCGGGCTGATAGCGGCCGCCGGCACCCGGACGCTCGCCCGATGGCATCACCCGCGCGCGACAACGAAGGCCCCGGAACCGCTTTCGGGGCCTTCGTTCGCGACAGTCGCGGGCGCCGGGTAGTGGCCGACGCGAGGACGGAGCCGGCGCGAGCGGCGTACCCGACCACCGCGATGGCTCGGAGCGGCCCCCGGCCTGCGCGAGCCGTCCATGGCTCCGATCAGGGCCGGTCAACGCCGCGCCCTTCAGCCCAATAGTACGGGTGTGGTCATACCAATGGCGGCGTCCTCAAACGGCGCGCCTCTTCTATCGTGGTCACTGTATCGCGCTATAACGTCACAGGCCCACAAATGTTGGGTGTCGGTTGGAAACGAGAAAGAACCAACCAGCGTGGCAACAGCAACCCTCGAAAAAGACCTCATCACCTGCCTCACCTGCAATGGCGCGGGCACGGTGTTGCCCAACTGGGCGGCCTACGCGGGAGGCAAGGCGCTGCGCTGCCCCACCTGCCACGGCACCAAGCAGATCGCGAAGCGGGATGCCACCCGCGCCGCGAACGACCGCGCCCGGCTCGACGAGCTCGTCACCCACCTCGAATCGCGCGTCGAAGCGAGGGGCGCGGCCGCCGGCGCCACCCAGGCCGCGGACGCGACGGGCCCCAGCCCGGCCAAGCCGTCCGTTGTGCTGCGGTGCCGCCAGTGCAACGAATACTACTCACTGGAGCAGTGGAGGCATCACCTCCACGCCGGTGACGCGCAGGCCGACCCGCCGAACCGCGCCATGCTGCTCGCGATCGGCGTGGCGGTGCCCGTCATCGCCATCGTGGCCTATGCCGTGAGCTACGTGGTCGCGGGGTTGAACCCCATCGAGGCCGTGCGCGCCGTGGGTTACGACCTGCGCTATTGGGCGGCGAGCGCTTGGCCCTTCGACGCGCTGGCGGACGCATCGTGAAGATCAAGCTGGCCGCGGCCATCGCAGCCCTCGCCCTCCTGTCGGCCTGCCGCTCGCCCGAGTCGCTGGCGATGCTGGCGGCGAAACGACAGGTGCCGGCGCCCGTCGCGACCGCCACGCCAACGCCCACGTTCGTGCCGCCTGTCGTCGTCACGCCCGCGACCGCGACGCCGACAGCGGAGCCGACCGCCACGCCGACGCCGACACCGAGCCTGGACCAAATGTCCAAGGCGCTGGGCGACTACCTCAACCGTCGTATCACCCGCGAGCAAGCGGTCGCCATCTTGGGCGAGGCGAAGGTGGCCGAGCTCGAGGAAGCCTACCCCTCGCTGAAGCGGCAGTAACCGCCGTCGCGGCGGCCGCGCCAAGCCGCCCGCACGCTGCCGCCCCGGAAGCGAAGCCGCCAGCGCGCTACCGGGCCGCTGGCTTCTCATCCACGACGCGGATGTGCAATTCCTTTAGCTGGGCATCCGAGACGGGCGCCGGCGAGCCAAACAGCGGGTCGAAAAACTCCTGCGTCTTCGGAAAGGCGATCGTGTCGCGAATGTTCTTGCCCCAGTCCGCCAGCGTGGCGGTGAGGCGGTCGATGCCGCCCGCGAAGCCGCCGTGCGGCGGGGCGCCGTATTCGAACGCCTCCAATAGGTGCCCGAACCGCTCATCCATCGTCGCCTTGTCATAGCCGAGCAGGCGGAAAACCTGCTCCTGGCGCTCGCGCTGGTGGATGCGGGCGCTGCCGCCCGCCAGCTCGCTGCCATTGCAGGCCAGGTCGTAGGCCTTCGACCTGGCCTTGCCGGGGTCGGTTTCCAACAAGTGCCAGTCCTCGTCGCGAGCCGAGGTAAACGGATGGTGGACGAAGTCCCACTTCCTGGCGTCGTCGTCCCACTCCACGAGCGGAAAGTCGAGGATGAAGCAGAACGCGAGAACGTTGGCATCGGCCAGCCCGAGCCGGTGGCCGACGTCGAGGCGCACCTGGCCCAGCCCCGGCTCGACCTTGGCCTGGGGGCCGGCCGCGATCAGGATCAGGTCGCCGGGCTTCGCGCCGGTGCGCGCCGACATCGCCTGCACTTCACCCAGCGCCAGGCCGCGCGCCTGCGTGCGAAAGTGCGACGCGGTGAGCGCGTCGATGGACGGCAGCGAGGCGTCGATGGCGATGGTGACGAGGCCGCCGAGGCCATGGGTGCGCGCCATGGCGATCAACTCGTCAGTCTCCCTGCGGCTCACGCCGGCCATTCCTGGCACCGCGAAGCCCTTGACGATGCCGCCGGCGGCGGTCACGTTCTTGAAGACCTGAAACTGGGTGTCCTTCACGATGTCGGTCAGGTCGGTCAGCTCCAGGTCGAAGCGCATGTCGGGCTTGTCGCTGCCAAAGCGCGACATCGCCTCCGCGTAGGTAAGCCGAGGTATCGGCGTCGTCAGCACGCGCTTGCCCGGCGCCGCATGCTTCACGATGGAGAGGTAGAGCTCCTCCATGAGGTCGACGATGTCCTTCGGCTCGACGAACGCCATCTCCAAGTCCAGCTGCGTGAACTCAGGCTGGCGGTCGGCGCGCGGGTCTTCGTCGCGGAAGCAGCGGGCGATCTGAAAGTAGCGGTCCATGCCCGCGACCATCAGCAGCTGCTTGAGTTGCTGCGGCGACTGCGGCAGGGCATAGAACGAGCCGGGCCTGATGCGGCTGGGCACCAGATAGTCGCGCGCCCCTTCCGGCGTCGACTTAATCAGGATGGGTGTCTCGACCTCGACGAAGGCGCGGTCGTCCAGAAAGTCCCGAATGTGCTTCACGATGCGGTGCCGCAGCCGAATGTTGTTCGCCATCACCGGCCGTCGCAGGTCCAGGTAGCGATACTTGAGGCGCAGCAACTCGTCCAGCGCGGCGTCCGACGTCACGTCGAACGGCGGCGTCTTTGCCGCGTTGAGGACGTGCGCGCCCGTCGCGACGACTTCGAAGTGGCCGGTCGGCAGGTTGGGGTTCTCGGTGCCGGCCGGACGATGGCGGACCGCGCCGGTCACCTGCACGACCCATTCGCTCCGGAACTGCTCCGCGATGTGGTGGACGCTGGCGTTATCGGCCGGGTTGAACACGACCTGCACCAAGCCGGTCGAGTCCCGCAGGTCGATGAAGATGAGGCCGCCGTGGTCGCGCCGCCGGTGTACCCAGCCGGCGAGCGTCACGGGGTGTCCGACGTGCTCAGGACGCACGTTTCCGCAGGCGATGGTCTTCAGCACGAATGGCTCCTCGGGGTAGCGCGGCCGTGAACAGCGGCGCGCCGATATGCGGCCCGCGATGCCGCAGGCCGTCTACAGTGTACCCCACTGGCCCGCCGCGATGCGTGGAAGACCAGCGCGGGCCTCTCGCGGCACGGGGAGGGGCCCAGGCGAGGTCCCTCCCTGTGAACGTCACGCGGCGAATGCTGGCGCTATGGCGACGGCGTTGGCGTCGTCCCCGAGCCTCCTTCACCGGAGGCTTCCACCGTGAACTCGGAGTGCATGCCCAGGAAGGCATGCGGCACGCCCTGCTCCGTCGGAATGAAGCAGACCATCGCGTACCGGCCCTCGGACAACGGCGCCGACAACACCAACGACGCACCCTCTCCCGGCTCCGCGACGACGGCCGCCAGGAACTCGACCGAAGCCGGCGGCCCCGCGCCCGGCCCCTGCGCCATGGTTTCCGCGAGCAGCTGATCGAGGGCTGGCGCGTCCTCGTCGATCCGCAGCATCACCAGCTCTTGCGCCTCGCTGCCAACGTTCTCCGCCTCGAAAACGATCTGCTCGCCGGCTGGTATGCGGCCCCGCTGGTAGGTGAACGCGTACTCGCTCATCTCGACGGGCAAGGAAACGGCGCCTTCGGGCGCCTCAACCCGCAGCGCCTCCGACGAGTCGATCTCCCAGCGCCCGTCACGCGGCACCATCGTGTGGCGCGCGCGGTCGACTCCCGCCCCGAACTCGAGCTCCAGCTCCACGGTCGCCTCGCTCTGGCCCGCTTCCGTGACCTCGATGGCGCGAATGTCGATCGGCGGGTTGCCGATGAAGTTGCCGATCTGCTGGCGCACCCCGCTCCATGGCATGTTCGGGGGTATCTCGAACTCCTGCCGGAGTCCCTCCTCGGTCCAACCCGCCATGAACGCCTCCGCATCGCGCTGGTTCCACACCTCCACGGTGCGGCGCAGGCCGTTGCGGATCTCCGCGTGCCGCCCCTCGAACGCCTCGGCGTTGTCACTGACGATGCCATCGGCCAGCATGCCCGCGAAGATCGCGGCCCGCCCCGCCGTGTCGACCAACAGGCGATAGCCCTCGACGGGTTGATCGTCCGCCTGGGCGTCGATGATGCGCGTGAATGGCTGGCCGTCGGCGAAGTGCGCCAGTTCGTCAGCCGACCACGCATCGCTTGCGCCGCTCAGCGACTCCGCGATCCGCTCGGTCGCCGCATCGAGGTCGGACATCGCCTCGCGCGACGCATTCTTGTCGCCGTCGCTCGCGGCCCGCGCATAGTCGAGCAGCGCGTCCACGCGGGACGCCAGCGCCGTGCGTAGGTCCTCCCGCACTTTGCCGCCGTAGTATTGCCCGGCGACCGCCGCGATCGATCGGCCGTTCGCCGCCAGCAGCGGGCTCAGCGCGTCGACGCGGCCTTGCCGGCCTTCCACTGCGGCCTCGCCGGCAAGGCCGACGAGATAAACGTGTGACTGCAACAACCGTGTCAGCTCCGCGCGCAACGCGACTGCCTCCACCGCGCCCGCCTCGCTCGACGGGGTCTGCTCCGTGGGGGCCGGGGTCGCGGTCGCGCCGGACGTGGCCGTGGCGGTGGGCGTCAGGCTGGGCACGGTCTGCGCGCTCGCCATGGGCGCGAGCGGCGCCAGTGACAGCGCGATCGCGGCGGCGACGAGTGCGGCCACGGCAAGCAATGCGCGACGGCCAAGGACGACAGGGTTCGATACGCTCATTTTCCTCCTCCTCCTCTTTCTCTTCCTCCACTCGATTGGCGCCTCGCGTTCTCCTTGCGCGAACGGGCCAGGGGCCGAGTCGTTCGGGCGAGCGAGGAGGCGTCACGCTTCCGAGGGTGCTGGATGCGCTGACGCCATGACATCGTCAATGTGGCAGGGCGGTGCCGTTCGTTTGCGCTAGAGCGGCACTCGTCCAGAGGGCCATTGGGATGAAGGGACTAGTCCAACAGGCCGAGGGATTAGCCATCGCGGCATGGCACAATGGAGCGATAGGGCCCGGCACGCGGCGGGCGGGCGACGCGCCGGTGCGTTACGATTTTCGGACGCACGACCGGACGCACGGCCTCTTCGTCTTGTCAAGACTACCGTGACGGCGTGTCCCGTGCTATAAAGAGAAGGTTAGCGACCCCCCTCGTTGAAGGCACTACAAGCGTGAAACTTTCCACCGAACAGCGCCCCTCGCGCGAGGCCGTCCTGTCCTTCGAGCTCGAGAGCACCGAAGTTGAGCCTTATCTCGACCGCGCCTACAAAAAGGTGGTAGGCCGGTTGAACATCCCCGGTTTCCGCAAGGGCAAGGCGCCGCGGAAGATCGTCGAGCAGCTGTACGGGCGCGAATATCTGCTCAACGAGGCGCTGCAGGACATCGTCGGCGACACCACGTCGAAGGCGGTCGAGCAGGAATCACTGGAAATGGCGGGCTTGCCGCAAGTCTCCGTCGAGAACATCGAGCCGCTGACGTTCAAGGCGACGATCCCCCTCACGCCCAGCGTCGACTTGGGCGACTACATGAAGCTCCGCGTTCCGAAGGAGCGCGTGTCGGTCGGCAAATCGCGGATCGAGGCAAGCCTCGATGAGCTGCGCCAAAACATGGCCCCCTGGGAGCCCGCCGACGGCCCCGTCGCGTTGAACGGCCTGATCACCGTGTCGATCGAGGGCTGGGCGGACGAGAACGGCGAGCGGAGCTCGCTCGTTAAGCAAGACCGGGTCGACTTCGTGCCTCGGGAGAACTCCCGCATCCCCGTCCCCGGATTCGCCGACCGGTTGGTCGGGTTGCCCAAGGAAGAACACACCGAGTTCGACATCGACATCGCCTCCGATTTCGAGAACAGTGAGATCGCGGGCAAGAAGACCCACTGGAAGGTGATCGTCCACGAGATCAAGCGGAAGAACCCGCCCGCGCTCGACGACGAGTTCGCCAAAGGCGTAGGCGATGGCTTCGAGTCGCTCGACGCGCTCCGCGCCAAGCTGCGTGAGGACATGACGAAACAGGAAGAGGACAACGTCCAAGCGCGCCACCAGGAAGAGGCGGTCGCCAAGCTGGTGGACATGGCGAAGATCGAGATATCGCCCCTCATCGTCGAACAAGAGATGGACCACTACCTGGAAGAGACGACCGAGGCCATGCGTACCGGCCGCATGTCGCTTGAGCACTACCAGAACTATCTAGCCTGGCAGGGCAAGAGTGCGGAGGAGATTCACGAGCTGGCGCGCCCGAAGGCGGAAGAACGCCTGCGCCGCGCCCTGGTGATCCGCGAGATCGTGAAACAGCAGCAGATCGACGTCACCGATGACGAAATCGACGCCGAGATCGAGTCGATGGCGACCGACGCGGGCCCCGAGGCCAAGGAGGTGCGTAAGCACTTCCAGCAACGCGAAAACAAGGACAGCCTTCGGCGTGTGTTGCAGAACCGGAAAGCGGTACAGTGGGTGTCCGACCTAGCGGCCGGCAAGCTCGCCCAGGGCGAATCCAAGGCCGACGAGCCGGTGGCCGAAGCGGCGGGTTCGGGTGACACGGAAGCCGAATAGCCGGCTTCTCCACCATTTCAAGGGTGGGACAAGAGGGAGGCAGGAGCATATGCAAGACCCTATCCAGCGAGCACAGAACATCATCCCGATGGTGATCGAAACCGGCGCCCGCGGTGAGCGCGCGTACGACATCTACTCGTTGCTGCTCAAGGAGCGCATCGTCTTTCTGGGCACGCCGATCACCGACCAGGTCGCCAACTTGATCGTCGCGCAGTTGTTGTTCCTCGACCGCGAGGACCCCGACAAGGATGTCCAGATGTACATCAACAGCCCCGGTGGGCAGATCACCGCGGGTCTGGCTATCTACGACACCATGCAACTCGTGAAGGCCCCCGTGTCCACCATTTGCGTCGGCCTGGCCGCCAGCATGGGCACCGTGCTGCTGTGCGCGGGCGCGGCCGGCAAGCGCTACAGCCTGCCGAACGCCACCATTCACATGCACCAGGCGCTGGGCGGCGCCCAAGGCCAGGCGGCCGACATCGAGATCGCCGCGCGCGAAATCCTCCGCATGCAAGACAAGGTGCGGACCATCTTGGCGAACCACACCAAGCAGCCGTACGACAAGATCGCCCGCGACTCCGACCGCGACTTCTACATGGCCGCGGAGCAGGCCCGTGAGTACGGCCTCGTCGACGAGGTATTGGGCCAGCCCCTGAAGCTGCACTCCAACGGCGTGAAAGCGTAGAGGGAGCAAAGCTCGATGCCCAGCACGACGACAAGTGGTGGCACGTCCAACCGCGGCGAGCACGTGTGCTCGTTCTGTGGCAAGCCGCAAGGACAAGTGCGACGCCTGATCGCCGGCCCCGGCCGCGTGTTCATCTGCGATGAATGCGTGCGCTTGTGCCAGCAAATCATCACCGAGGGAGGAACCCCGCAACACGCGCAGCCCACGCTGCCGCCGCGAGGCCTCTCGCCCAAGGAGATCGCTGACCGGCTCGACGAATACGTCGTCGGCCAGGACCGCGCCAAGCGCGTGCTCAGCGTGGCCGTCTACAATCATTACAAGCGCATCTGGAACAATACCGTCGGCCGTGACGTGGAGATCCAGAAGAGCAATATCTTGATGGTCGGCCCCACCGGCTCCGGCAAAACGCTGCTCGCCCAAACGATGGCCCGCATCCTCGACGTGCCGTTCGCCATCGCCGACGCCACCTCGCTCACCGAGGCCGGCTACGTGGGCGAGGACGTCGAAAACATCCTGCTCCGGCTGATCCAAGCCGCCGACTACGACGTGGCGAAGGCCGAGCACGGCATCATCTACATCGACGAAATCGACAAGCTGGCCCGCAAGGGCCCCAACCCCTCCATCACTCGCGACGTATCGGGCGAGGGCGTGCAGCAAGCGTTGCTGAAGCTCATCGAAGGCTGCGTCGCGAACGTGCCGCCGCAGGGCGGCCGGAAGCACCCCCAGCAAGAGTTCATCCAGATCAAGACCGACAATGTGCTGTTCCTGGTCGGCGGCGCCTTCGAGGGCCTGGAAAAGGTGATCGCCCGGCGGGTCATGGCGAACCGCCACCGCATCGGCTATCGCAAGGACGACATGGGCACGGCGACGCAAGACGAGGTGCGCGCGCATGTGACCGCCGAGGATTTGCTGGAGTTCGGCTTCATCCCCGAGTTCATTGGCCGCCTGCCCGTGGTCGTGGCGCTCGACGAGCTGGACAAGGCATCCATGGTGCGCGTGCTCACCGAGCCGAAGAACGCCGTCGTGAAGCAATACCAGCACCTCTTCTCGCTGGACGGCGTGGAACTTTCGTTCTCCGAGGCCGCGCTGAACGCCGCCGCCGAAGGCGCCTTGAAGCGCCACACCGGTGCCCGCGGCCTGCGTACCATCATCGAGGAGCTGCTGCTCGATGTGATGTTCGATCTGCCGTCGCTGTCGCAAGTGCGGCGCTGCGTGATCGATGCCGACAGCACGGGCAAGCTCATCAAGCCGCTGCTGTTGAGCGCCAACGGGCAAGTGGTCGAGCCGACCGGCCCGCGCGGCTCCGCCGCCAAGAGCGCATAGCGAACAAACGTTTCGACCGGGTATGGCATCATGATGTGGGGCTCCGGTGAACGCCGGGGCCCTGCTTTTTGCCAAACACAATATAGTATGGCGCCGCAATGTCACCTGCGGAGGCGCCTTGACCGCCCCTCCTCCACCAACCCCTTCGCATCGCTGCGCGCCCGTTCCTTGCTCGTATGGCTGGCCGTGGCCGTTCCCATCGCCATCGTCACCGGGCTCATCGTCATGGCCTACACCGAGATCGAGCCTTTCGCCTCGGAAGGGCTCATGGTCACCGTGGAGCTTTGGCTGGCCGGCACGTTCGTCGCCTGGCTCGCCTTCGTGGCTGGCCGGCACCGCCTGAACCTCCTCCAGCTGTTTGGGTCGCCCTCGAAGGGCTTCAACTGGTGGACGGTCCCAGTCGTCGTGGCCGCGAGCATGGCGTTCTCGCCTGGTTCCGGCCTCGTCCTGGCCTATTACCTCCCTTGGTACCGCGAGTACGTGGCCCTGACGAATGGCGGCGGTCCTCCGCGCCTCGCCGTTCTCATGGTCACGCTTGTCGTCGTGGCGCCCGTTTTCGAGGAGCTGTTGTTCCGGGGCATCTTGTTGCACCGGCTCGCGCACCGCTGGTCGGTCGCGGGTGGCGTGCTCGCCCCCTCCATCGTGTTCGGCGCGCTTCACCTCGACATCGTCGGGGCGACCGTCTTCGGCATTGTCATGTGCGTGCTGTACGTCCATGCCGGCTCGCTCCTCGTGCCCATCGCGGCGCACGCCTTGAACAACCTCGTCTCGGTCTTGCTCATCGCGGCGGCGAGCCCACGCCCGAGCCGGCCATGACCGACACCAGCCTTGCCATTGAAGCCTTCCTCATGGGCGCCAGCGGCATGCTGATCGCTCTGTACCTCGCCCGGAACTGGCCGCGCTCGAAGAGGCAGCTGCCTTACTTCAGAAACAGCGGAACGGTCGCGGCATCCATCTTGGAGCCGGAAGGCCAAGCCCCGGCATGACGCCGCCCCGGCGTCCGCTCCTCCGCCGCGGCTACTCCTGCAAGAACGCCAGCACGTGGCGGGCATACTCCTTCGGCTTTTCGAACGGCGTCCAATCCCCCGTGTCGCCGAACCCAAGCATGCGCGCGTTGGGAATGAGCGCGAGCGCGGTGATGCTCACCTCGAACGGCACCATCCGGTCATAGCGGCCATGCACCATGAACGCCGGCGCCTTGATCTTCGGCAAGTCCTCGCGGTAATCGTGCGGAATGCTCTTCGACTTGGCGCGCGCGTCGAGCAGCTCCGGCGACCACGTGTACCATTGGTGGATGTAGTCGACCAAGTCATCGGTCACCAGCTGCTCGTCGAAAACGTGCTTCGTCAGGTACAGCCGTACGTTATCCTTGGTGGGGTTCGCCACCACCAGGTTCGTGAAGTACCGCGCCTCGTCCGGGCGGTTCGCCAGGAAGTAGATGTCGCCGCCGGTCGCGATGTGCGAGCCACCCATCACGAATTTCTTCACGCGGTCCTGGTATTTGATGGCCGCCACCAGCGACGACTGGCCGCCTTGGGAGTTGCCCACCCACGCCACCTGCTGCTTGATGCCCAACGCGTCCAGCAGGTGCGCGCCGACGCGCGCCTGCACGGCATGGGTGCCTTCCTGGTAGATCATCGGGCCTGTCTTGGCGAAGTTCGGCATGTCGTAGAGGATGCACCGATACTGCTTCGCGAACTCGTCCATGACCCGGTGCCAGGTGATCCACGCCGTCGTGCCGGGTCCGTGTAGGAGTGGAGGAACAGCACAGGCTCGCCCTTGCCGATGTCGTGATAGTGGACGTTGATGCCGTCAACCGAGATCGTCTTGCTGGTGCCCTGCTCCGTGAGCCCGCTGGGCGTGGTGAACGGGAACGTCCGGTGCTGAATCGAGGTCATGCCGCCTCCTGAAAGTCGCGTCGAGATGGCATCAGGGTAGGCCCGCCGCGGCGAATGTTAACCGTCACGCCGTCAGGTGGAATAGGTGCCATTCGTCAGTCGGGCATCTCTCGTCGCTTGTATCCGCAGCCAATTCGGAATACCCTGACGCATATACGCGAGCCGGGACCGCCGCCCGCGCCGCCGCGCAACGAGGAGGCATGCATGGTTGTCGCCAAGAAGAAGTACGACACCATCGATTCCGCGGGACTGCTCGACCGACGCATCTTTATCGACCAATACGTCTACGACGAGGAGATGGAGAAGATCTTCGGCCGCGCGTGGCTCATGATCGGCCACGAGAGCCTCGTGCCCAAGCACA
>VGZX01000039.1 GCA_016872415.1 SAR202 cluster bacterium
GCCACCGGAACGTGGGCCACCGCGGAAGCCGCCGCCGGGCGCCCCGCCGCTACCGGCGGGCCGTGTGTCGCGAGGGCGGCCAGCAGGCGAGGGCCTGGCCGCAGGCGCGCCGGTCGGTTTGATGGTGACGCGGCGCTCGTTGCCATCGCCGACGCTTTCGGTGATGACCTTCTTGTTCTCGGCAAGGGTCATGTGAATGATGCGGCGGTCGGCGGGCGACATGGGCTCCAGCGTCACGGTGCGGCCGGACTGCACGGCGCGCTCGGCCATGCGCTGCGCCATGGCGCGGAGCTGGCTCTGACGCCGCTGGCGGTATTGCTCGACGTCGAGCACGACGCGGGCGTTCTCGCCGCCTTGGCGGTTGAGCGACATATTGACGAGGAACTGGAACGATTGGAGCGTTTCGCCGCGGCGTCCGATGAGGAGGCCCGCGTCGGCGCCTTCGATCTCGATGACGGGAGGGTCGTCCGGGCCGGCGCCGCTGGCGCTGATGGTCGCCGTGGCGTCGACGCCGAGCAGGCCAAGGAACTTGTTGACGAGGCCGAGGCCGGCGGTCGCGACGTTGGCGTCGCCCGCTGCGGCGGCGGAGAGCCGCGTGACGCGCACCTTGGCGGGCTCGGCGCCAATGCCAAGGATGCCCGTGCGGCCCTTGCTAAGGACGTCGACCGCGACTTCGGCGCGATCGGCGCCGAGCTCCAGAAGCGCGATCTCGATCGCTTCCTCCACGGTCCTGCCCGTTCGGACGAGGCTGGGCTGTTCCATTGCCGCTCGACTCCTTGACCGGTGCGGGTGCCGCGAGCGACGGAGCAAGCCCTGCAGCAGCCGGGCTGCTCGACCGCAGGCCACCCCAACCGGTGACGAAATACTGAATCACGATTCCGATGATGTTCGAAACCACCCAGTAGACCAGGACGCCGGTCGGGAAGAAGAGGCCAAAGCCGCCGAACATCAGGGGCATCATCACCGTCATCATCTGCTGCTGACTGGCCTGCGCGGGGTCGGTCGTCTTCACCACCGTCATCTTTTGCTGAACGTACATGGCGGCGGCCGAGACGGCGACGAGGAACAGGGCCAGGACGTTCAACGAGCGCATGGGCTCGAGGCCAAGGTCCATGCCGAGGAAGTGGCGGTTGACGGGGATGACCTCGTTGAGCATCGGTAGCCAGGAATAGAGCTTGGTGCCAAGCTCGGCCATGCGCTCGGGCGTGGTGGGCAACACGTTCTGGACCGCCCAAAACAGGCCGATGAGGATGGGCATTTGGATGACCATGGGGCCAAGGCAGCCGATGGGGTTGACGCCCATCTCCTTGTAGAGCCGCATGGTCTCTTGGCCCTTTTTCTGCGGGTCGTTCTTGTACCGCTCGCTGATCTCGCGCATGCGGGGTTGGAGCTGCTGCATCTTCTGGGTCTGACGCAGCTGGCGGAGCGTGAGGGGATAGGTGATGCCGCGCGCAAGCAGCGTGAACGCGACGATGGCGAGGCCCAGGTTGTTGAACAGCAACACGTAGAGCAACAGCAACGTGTTGGTGAGCGGGCGTATGACGGCTTCGTTCCAGATCAGGCCGAGGAATTCCACGTTCGTCCTTTACCTATGACTCCAACTTGCGTTCCCACACCAGCTGGAGGCTGGGCACCTGCACCGCTCGCACGTAGTTGTCCAGCGAGTGGATGTAGACCACGTCGCCCGCCGAAGCGAGCGGCGCCCGCACGTCCGATCCGATGCGGCGGGTGCCGGTGACGGCGCCGGTGGCGGAATCCAAGACTACGACAGATCGGGCGTCCATGCCTAATACCAGGAGGTTACCGGCGAGCGCGGGCGCGGCGAAGATGGGGATGCCGTCGCCGTTGGCCAGGTAGGTCCATGCCACGCGCCGCTCGGCGATGTGCCATGCGCGCACCACTCCATCGATGGTGGGCGCGTAGATGAACGTGCCGTCGGTGGCGGGAGTGGCCCAAAACCAACTGCCGGCGTTGAACAGCTCCGTCGCCTGCCCGTTCGCGGCGTCGATCTCGTGGAACTTGCGATCGAACGAGCCGGCGTAGACCTTTCCGTTCAGCACGAGCGGGGTCGCCATCACGGCGCCGCCCAGCTTCGCGGGCGCGGGCCAAGCGGAAGAGCAGTTGTCGACGCGGACCGCGTGAACGTTGCCTCCCAGGTCGCCGAAATAGGCGATGCCGTCCACCACAGCGGGAGTCGACCACACCTTGCGGATGGGGTCGGCGCTGGGGTAGCGACAGGCCAGCGCCATCGTCTCCGCCTCGAGGATGTAGAGCCTGCCGTCCTCGACGTCTTCCGCGGCGGCGACGACGAGCTTATCGCCGGCGACGACGGGCGCTCCGGCGATACCCTTGCTCAAGTCGCTGCCTTCGATTTCGAAGCGGCGCCGCTGCGCCATCGTGACCGCGTCGAGTTGGTACACGACGCCCTGATATCCGGCGGCGTAGACGTGGTCGCCGTGGACGGTGGGCGAGCCGTAGAAGGCCGGCTGCGTGGCATTGCGCCCGCCGCGCTCCGCGTCGAAGCGCTGGCGCTCGAAGCCGTTGGCGGCGTCAAGGGCGACGACGCTGCCCTCGCGGGTGCCGACGTAAACGACGCCGTTGGCGACGGTGGGGCCCGACCAGCTTTGCGTGGGAGCCGTGGCATTGGTGCCACAGGCCGAGAGGGCGAGCGCGGCGATGCCCAACAGCACCACCACGAGAAGGCCGCGCGAACGAGATTGCTGCACCGTGCTGTGTCCTTGCCTAACCCCCGCCAAGCGGGGGAGCTGGTTATGCGTGTTTCAATGCGTCGGGTACGGGATCGTAGCCTCGGCCACTGAACGGGGTACAGCGGGCAAGGCGCTTGATGGTGAGCCATCCGCCGCGAAGGAGGCCATGCAGGACGATTGCCTCTTGCGCGTAGTGTGAGCACGTCGGCTGGTAGCGACACGCGCCGGGCCAGTAGGGCGAGACGGCATGTTGATACCAGGCGATGGCCCGCACGACGAGTCGACTCACGACACCCCTTCCACCGTTACTTCGGCCGCCGGCTCGGCCAGCAGGCCGGCACGCCGCTCCAAGTCGCGCATGGCGGCGCGCAAATCGTCGAACGCGGCGCCCGCCGCCCGCGACCGTGCTATGAAGAGCAGGTCCCAGCCGGGTTTGACGGGCGTGCGGCGCGCCACTTCTCGCATTCTGCGGCGGAGGCGGTTGCGCGCCACCGCTTGCTTCGCGACGCTCCGTCCAACGATGAACCCAAACCGCGCATGCGGCAGGCCGTTGGGGGTGAAGCGCAAAACGACCAGTAGATGCGTGCGGGAGTTGCCGCGCTCGCGGAGGGCCTGGAACTCGCTCGGACGCCGCAACCGTTGCTCGCGCGATAGGCCTTCGCCAGCGCGCGGGGGTGCAGCCTTGGCTACAGAGCGAGCCGAACCCGTCCCTTGAACCGGCGTCGGCTCAGAACCGTGCGTCCACCCGGTGTCGCCATGCGGGCCCGGAACCCGTGCACGCTCACTCGACGTCCCTTTTTCGGTTGCCACGTTCGCTTCGGCACAGCCGATGATTCCCCTTTTCCCGGGCAGTTGCCCGATTGGTGAGTATAATGGCGGCCCTGGGGTGTGTCAAACCACGCGCCCGAACACGAAGCCATTCCAGCCCATTCATGGACCGCAACGGAACACTGCCGATGTCACCGCCCAACGAGCCCGCCGCGCGCATGCGGCGGCACCGCCCACCGGTCGAGCGCGTCGATGTGCTGCTGACCGAGCGCGGCATGGCCGAGACGCGCGCGAAGGCGCAGGCGCTCGTGCGGGCCGGGCGCGTGTTCTCCGGCGAGCAACGCGTGGACACGGTGGCGCGGCGCCTGCCGGCCGACGCGCCGCTGCGCGTGGGGCTGGGGCCCCGCTTCGTGAGCCGCGGCGGCGAGAAGATGGCGGGCGCGCTGGATGCCCTGGGGCTGGCGACGAATGGCATGGTGGCGCTCGACCTTGGAGCATCCACCGGCGGATTCACTGACTGTTTGCTGCAACGCGGCGCGGCCCGCGTGTATGCCGTTGACGTGGGCCGGGGCCAGCTCGACGCCCGGCTCCGCGGCGACCCGCGCGTCGTCGTGATGGAGCGCGTGAACGCTCGCGAGGGCTTCGACTTGCCAGAGCCGATGGACCTGCTGGTGGCCGATGTTTCCTTCATCTCCCTCCACCTGGTGCTGAGGCCGGCGCTACGCCATTTGCGGCCGGGGGCCCACCTCTTGGTGCTGGTGAAGCCTCAATTCGAGGCGGGGAAGAAACAGGTGGGCGCTGGCGGCATCGTGGCCGATCCGCGCATCCACGCGCAGGTCGTGGGCGACTTTTGCCTGTGGGCGATCGCCCGGGGCCTCCGCGTCGGCGGCGTGCGGCCCTCGGTCATCGAGGGCGGCTCCGGCAACCAAGAGTATTTCGTGCTGCTGCGAAAGGCGGGCGGCGCCGCGTAGCCGCGTCCCGCGCGGCTGGCATGCGAGCGCGCCACCATTGGCATCGTCCGATTGCATGCTACAATGAACGTGCTGCTCATCCCGAGTCACCGATGAAGGACGGCGCGTTGGCATCCAAGAGCCTCCTGGCAATGCATGCCCGGTCCGCTCCGCGCGAAGCCTGCGGAGTGATCGGGATATACCTGCCCAACTCCGACCCGTCCCGACCCGACGCCGCCATGGCCGCCTATCATGGCCTGTTCGCATTGCAGCACCGCGGCCAGGAGAGCGCGGGCATCGCTGCCGGCGACGGTCGCACGCTTCGCAACTTCACGCACATGGGGCTCGTCTCGCAGGCATTCCGCAAGGAAGACCTTGATGCCCTGCGCGGCCACATCGCCATCGGCCACACGCGCTATTCCACCACCGGATCGAGCAAGCTGGCGAATGCCCAACCCATCGTGTCGAAGGGCCCGGACGTGGAGTTGGCGCTGGGCCACAACGGCAACATCATCAACGCCGCCGAACTGCGCGACCGGCTGAAGGCCGAGTGGGACATTACCTGCACGGCGAGCACCGACTCCGAGCCGATCGCGCACCTGCTATCTCACGCGCCGGGCCGCACCTGGGGCGAGCGGTCCGCATACCTCATGCGCATGCTGAAGGGCGCGTACTCGCTGGTCGTCGCGACGAAGGACACGCTGATCGCCATACGCGATCCGTTGGGCGTGCGGCCCATGTGCCTGGGGCGGCTGTACGGTGGCTGGGCCATCGCCTCGGAAAGCGCCGCGCTCGACCACATGGGCGCGCAGTTCGTGCGCGAGGTCGAGGCCGGCGAAACGATCGTGATCGACCGCAACGGCCTCACGAGCATCCCGTCGCCCGTGAAGACGTCCAGGACTGCCCATTGCGTGTTCGAGCACATCTACTTCGCGCGCCCCGACTCGATACTCGACGGCCAGCTGACCTACGTGTCGCGCCAGGCGATGGGCCGGCTCCTCGCCCAGGAGCATCCCGCCGAGGCCGACATCGTGATACCGGTGCCCGATTCCGCGAACACGGCGGCGGTCGGCTATGCCCAGGCGTTGGGCATCCCTTACGGCTACGGACTGATGAAGAACCGCTACGTCGGCCGGACGTTCATCGAGCCGGACCAGCGCTTCCGCGACCTGGGCGTGCGAAACAAGTTCAACACGATGCCCGAGGTGTTGAGCGGCAAGCGCGTGGTGGTGGTGGACGACAGCATCGTGCGCGGCACCACGACGCCGCATATCGTGGCGCTGCTGCGCCGGGCGGGCGCGGTCGAGGTGCACATGCGCATCTGCGCGCCGCCCATCTTGCACCCCTGCCACTTCGGCGTGGACATGCCGACCAAGGGCGAGTTCATCGCGAACGGCCGGACGATCGAGCAGATACGCGAGAAGATCGGCGCCGACTCACTCGGCTACCTCAGCGTCGCGGGACTGCGCCAGGCCGTGAACTTGGAGGTCGACAGCAGCCGAGGCTTCTGCGAGGCTTGCTTTACCGGCCTATACCCCATGGAAGTGCAGCTCCAACTGGACAAGCTCCACTTGGAGCAGCCCGCGGCGCCAGCCGCCGAATAGGTACCCCAACTCCTCAAGGTCATGGTGCAAGAGCTTGCGGCGCTCCACCTCTCAAACACCCTCGATCGTCACCCTATCCGATCTCGTCGCCCGCCTCTCCAGTAGCGATCAGTCGCGCTTCAACCGCATCTACCGGGTGAGTTCGGCGGAGGGCTACCTGCGCGTGCCACCGCCCATGGAGCAGTGGGTGCGCCAGCAGTTCGGCGCCGTGGAGGCGGTCGAGACGCAGCTCATCACGCGCGTCGACAATCTGGTGACGAGCGAGGGCACCTTGTTCAACAGCGTGCGCGCCCGCCGGCCGGTGCCGACGGCGATGGCCGAGGCGATGGCGGTGACCGCCGCCCTGCAGCACGACGTGTGGGAGCACCCCGAGGCGGTGACCGCCGAGGACACCTTCGGGCGGATCACGAACGAGCACGGTCTGACGGCCGCGAACGTGGCGAAGTACGATTCGCTGCATAGCATCGTCGTGTTCCGCGAGCCGGACCCGCTGGCGTTCACCAAGGACTCGATCGCCGGGCAGATCGACCTGGCGCAGCGTTGGTTCAAGACCGCGAACGCCACCGACGAGGAGGCGCGCTACCCCTACCTGCTGTGGAATTGCCTGTGGCGCGCGGGCGGCTCCGTCGTCCACGGCCACTTCCAGGTCGCGCTGGCGCGGGGACGGCACTACGCGAAGATCGAGCGCCTGCGCCGCGACGCCGAAACGTATCGCGGCAACCACAACGCGCAATACTTCGAGGACGTTTACACCGTGCACAAATCGCTCGGCCTCGCGGTCGAGAAGGGCAAGGTGCGCATCCTGGCGAGCCTGACGCCGTTGAAGGAGCGCGAGATACTGCTGTTCGTTCCGTCGCTGCACCTGGCGGCCGAGGCGCTATTCATGGTGCTGCGCATGTACCGCGACACGCTGAAGGTGCGCTCGTTCAACATGGGCGTTCTGATGCCCCCCTTAACACAAGCGAGCGAGCCGTGGGATGGCTTTCCGACGATTATCCGGCTGATCGACCGCGGTATTCTGGAGGCACGCACCAGCGACATCGGCGGCATGGAACTCTTCGCTCAAAACGTCGTCTCGTCCGACCCGTTCGATGTGGCCAGGGCGCTCCAAGCCGCATTTGGCAAAGGCTAACCAGTGGGGTCAGTCGAAATCGTCATCCCGGTCCTCAATGAAGAGAAGGCCCTGCCCTCGTGCATCGACACGCTGCGGGCGTTCTGCGCGAAGGAGCTTTCGCACTACCGCTGGCACATCCTTGTCGCCGACAACGGCTCGACCGACGCGACGTTGGACATCGCCCGCGGCTACAGCCAGCGCCACCCGGATGAGGTGGGTTATATCCACTTGGAGCAGCGGGGGCGCGGGCGCGCGCTGAAGCGGGCTTGGTCGGAGAGCCCGCGTGACATCCTTACCTACATGGACGTCGACCTATCCACCGGCCTGGACGCCTTTCCGCCGCTGGTGAAGGCGATAGCGGAGGACGGCTACCACATCGCCATCGGCACGCGGCTGGCGAAGGGCGCCAACATCAAGCGCTCGCCGACCCGCGAGGTGCTGTCACGCGGCTACAACTTCATCATCAAGGCGATGTTCCTCACGAAGTTCAGCGACGCTCAGTGCGGATTCAAGGCCATCAGCAAGCCGGCGGCCGAAGTTCTGCTGCCCCACATGGAAGACAATGCTTGGTTCTTCGACACCGAGCTGCTAATCGTGGCCGAGAAGCGCGGCTTCCGCATCGCGGAGGTGCCGGTCAAGTGGATCGAGGACCCGGATACCCGAGTGAAGATCCGCAAGACGGTGACCGACGATCTGAAGGGGCTGTGGCGGCTGCGCCGGGGCGGTCTGCCGAAGGTCGCGCCGCCGGTGGCGGAGCCGCAACGCAAGGCGGCATGACGCGGCCACGCCGCTCCTCGCCCCTCCCCGGTCCTACACCATGTGCGTCCCAAGCGCGAACCCGGTCTCGTTAGCCAGGGCGGCGGCGCTCGTCACCGGCTTCTCGAGGTCGCGAAAGGCGCCGCCATCCACCAAGAAGCGGGCCGCATCGCCGGCGGTGCGCGCCTCGAAGGGGCTGGTCTGCGTGTCGCGAACATCGTTCGCCTCGTACGTGGCGATGTACCAGGCATGCCCCGGCCGGAGCGCGACCTCCTTCACGACGAGCGCATCGTGACGGACGATGCCGAGCCACGCCGCGTCGCCACGGTGCGGCACGACAGCCGCGATGCGCGGCGTGTTGTAGGAGTCCTTCTCGTAGTCGAGGGCGAGCAGGCTCAGCGCGAGCGCGTCGCGTGGGGGCAGGCCGGCGGCGATCTTCTCGGTGATGGGGTCGGTGTGGGAGCCGTTGGCGACGACGGCCCACTTCTGCACCATCCGCACCTCGACGAGGCGCAGCGCGTTGTAGGCGATGTAGGGGTTCTTGCGAAGGTCGTCCTCGGCGCCGGGGCGCGGCATGATGGCGATGGTGCCGTTGAGATCGACGGCCTGGCGGTTGGGGAACGAGCGACTCGACACGCGATAGGCGGCGGCGTTGCGTCCGGCGCTGTTCTGCCCCACCGCCACGATACGGCCGACGTACATCGTCTGCTCCTCCGGAACCGGCCAGATGGGCGCAAGCTTACGCTATTGCCAGACTGGGCGCCGCGTCGAGCGACGCGCCGTGCGCGATGCCACGCATGTAACGGTAGTAGCCGGCCGCGCCGACCATCGAGCCGTTGTCGGTGCACAGGCGCGGCGCGGGGATGAGCACGGGCACTGGCGAGCGGCGGGCACACTCCTCCCGTAGCCGCGCGTTGGCGGATACGCCGCCGCCGAGCACGAGGCCTCGCGCGCCGTGACGCTCCACCGCCTGCACGGCCTTGGTCGCCAGCACGTCGACGACCGCCTCTTGGAAGGCGCCGGCAAGCTGTGCGACCGCTTCGGCGTCCGCGGGCGCGTCGCCGGGGGGGTAGATGCCACGCGCCTGAGCTTCGTGCAGCAGGTGCGTCTTCAGGCCGCTGAAGCTGAAGTCCAGCGAGTCGTGCAACCAGGCGCGCGGCATGGGCTTCTCGCCACGGCGCTGGCCGGCGGACTTCTGAATGGCGGGGCCGCCGGGGAAGCCAAGGCCGAGGATGCGCGCGGCCTTGTCGAACGCCTCGCCGGAAGCGTCGTCGCGGGTGCGACCGACGAGCTGGTAATCGCCATGGCCGCGCATGACGATGAGGTCGGTGTGGGCACCGGAGGCGATGAGGATGACGAGCGGGAAGCCGGGGTCACGGCCGGGGTCGTCATAGGCGAGCCAGGCGGCGTAGGCGTGGGCTTCCAGGTGGTGGACGCCGATGAGCGGCAGCTTACGGGCGTAAGCGATTGCCTTGGCGGCGTTCACGCCCACCATGAGCGCGCCGACGAGGCCAGGGCCGTGCGTGACGGCCACCGCGTCGATGTGGTCCATCGTCACCTCGGCCTTTTGGAGCGCCTGCTCGACGACGGGCACGATCGACAGCAGGTGCTGGCGTGACGCCACCTCCGGCACGACGCCGCCATAGCGGGCGTGGACGGCGACCTGCGAGGAGACCACATCGGACAGCGCGCGACGACCGTCCTCCACCACGGCGGCGGCAGTCTCGTCGCACGACGATTCGATTCCAAGCACCAGCATGCGAATCCCTTTCCGTCGCACCACCGCGTCATGCGGAGGGCTTCTTGACCTATGCTACCATCGGGGCAGGTCGGATGTAGACCGCAGGAGGACCGCCATGGCTGGCATCGAGGCTTGGAGTTTCATTCTACTCGGCATTTTCCTGGTCTTCTCCGCCTTCTTCTCGGGGACCGAGGCGTCGATGCTGTCGGTGCAGCGTATCCGCATACAGTACTTGGTGGCGACGAAGACGGCGGGCGCGGCGCGCGTGGCGCGGATGGTGGAGCGCCCGGAGCGGCTGCTGCCGCCCATCTTGCTGGGCAACAACCTGGTGAACACTGCCGCGGCGGCGCTGGCGACCTCGATCGCCGCATCGCTGTTCAGCGACGCCGGCACCGGCCTCGTGGTCGCGACGGCAGTGGTGACGGTGTTCCTGGTGGTGTTCGGCGAGACGCTGCCAAAGTCGATCGGCGCGCGCTACGCCGAGCAGACGGCGATCATCGTGGCCTTGCCCCTGCAATGGATAACATGGATCCTCACGCCGTTCTCGTGGGTGCTGCAGAAGTTTTCCGAGGTGGTGGCGCGGCTGTTCGGAGCCAAGGGCACGCGCGCGGCGATCACCGAGGAGGAGTTGCGGGCACTCATCATGGTCGGCCACGAGGCCGGCGCCGTGGAGCGGATCGAGGCGGAGATGATCCATCGCGTGCTCGACATGGCGGACCGCCGCGTGTCGGTCGTGATGACGCCCCGCACGGCCATCGTCGCGGTGCGGCTTGGCACCTCCATTCGCAACTTCCTCTCGATCTACGCGAAGACGAAGCACACGCGATACCCGGTGTACGACGGCGACGTGGACAACATCGTGGGCATCGTCTCGGCGAAGGACATCCTGCGAGCCCTTGCCCGGGGCGCGCGCCAGGACGAACCGGCAACCACGCTCATGCGGAAGCCGCTGTTCGTGCCCGAAACGATGCGCATTGACCAACTGATGGCCGAGATGCGCGAGCGGCAGCAGTCCCTCGCGCTCGTCACGGACGAGTTCGGCGGCGTGGTGGGCCTCGTGACGTTGAAGCGCCTGGTGCAGTCGATCGTCGGCGGCTTTAGCGAGGAGGACGATCAACCGACCCTGGACGTGCTTGACTTCGGCAACGGCCAGATGGAGATGGAGGCCGGCATTCCGGTGTCGGAGGCGAACGAGCGGCTGAAGCTGAACATACCCCAGGGCGACTATGAGACGGTGGCCGGCTTCGTGCTGGAAAAGCTCGGCCGCGTGCCGGCGGCGGGCGACTCGTTCACGTTCGACGGTCTCCGGTTCGAGGTGGCGGAGATGCGCGGCGTCCGCATCGCCAGAATCAGGATCACGCGCGTGCCACAGCAGGTAACGTGACGTTGGAGCGGGAACCGCACACATGCGCAACATGGGGCCCGCCACGCGGCGTGCGTCGAACGCGGTCGGCTCGTTTCTGAGGCTTCATGCCGCGCGGCTCGGCGGAAGGCCCATCGTGCTTGCCGTGTCGGGCGGCGCCGACTCGCTCGCGTTGCTGGCCGCCTTTGGGGCGCTGGCACCGAAACGACGTCCGCCGCTCGTGGTCGCGCATTTCAGCCATGGGTTGCGTCCCGCCGCCGCCGAACGCGAGGCCCGCATCGTCGCGCGCGCGGCAGCCGCGTTCGACGCGCCGTTCATGCGGGGCCACGCCAAGGCGGCGGGCGTCCGCCAGGCGGAAGCCGAAGCGCCGGCCCGGGCGGCCCGCTACGCGTTTCTAGCGGAGGTCGCGCGGGCGCATGACGCAGTGGGCGTCGCCACGGGGCATACCCTGGACGATCAAGCGGAGACGGTGCTGCTGCGGCTGGCGCGTGGCAGCGGGCTACGCGGCGCCGCCGCGATGCGCCCATGGTCGACGATTGACACGCCCGCTGGTCCGGTGACCATCTTGCGTTCGCTGTTGGGCCTATCCCGCGCGGACACGGAGGCCGTTTGCGCGGAGGCTGGACTGCGGTTCGCGCGCGACCCGACAAATAGGTCGGTGCGTTTCGCGCGCAACCGCATTCGCCACCGCGTGCTTCCTGAACTGTCGCGTGTCAACCCGCGGGCGGCGGAGGCCCTCGCGCGCTTCGCCGAGGATGCGCGCGAGGACGACGCGCTGCTGAGGGACCTGGCGATGGCGCGTGTCGCGCCCTTCGAGGAGCGAACGGACGGCGCTGTCAGCTGGCGCGACCGGGCACGCTTGCGTTCGATCGACCGCCCGCTGCTGGCGCGCGCGCTGGAGTCGGCATGGGCACATGTGCGGGGCCGGGGCGCGACGCTTACTCACGCCCAGGTGGAGGCGATGCGCCGGCTCATCGCATCGAGCGAAGGCGGCACTCTGCGGCTTCCGGGCGGCATGCGCTTCGCGGCCGAACGCGACACCTGCCGGCTGGGGCGCGAGCGGGCAGCGCCGACGCCCCGCGAGGAGCGGTTGCGCGTGCCAGGAGCGACACGCTTCGGCCCATGGCGCGTCGAAGCCTCGGTCGTGCCGCCCGGCGAGGCACCAGAGCCCTCGGCCTCGGTGGCGGTACTCGACGCCGAGGTGGCGGAACGCGGGCTGGCGGTCCGCTCGCGGCGGCCGGGCGACCGTTACGCGCCGCTGGGGATGCCGGGGCCGGTGAAACTGCAAGACCTGCTGGTGAACGCGAAGGTGCCGCGCGCCGAGCGCGACCTGCTGCCGCTGGTGTGCGGCGAGCATGGCATCGCATGGGTGCCCGGCCTCCGCGTCGCGGAGTGGGCGCGCGTCGTGCCGGCAACTGCCAGCGTACTGGTGCTGGAGGCCAGCCGCGCGTCCGAAGCCTAGGGCGAGGTGGCCTGTGGCGTGAACGGGCCGGGCGCCGCTTGCCGGACGCCGTTGATGGAGACGGCGGACGCAGCGGGCGGGACGACGCCGTGCGCGGAGGCGGCATTCGCGGCGGGGGCGTCTCCCGTGGGAGCGATGGGCGTGAACGGTCCAGGGTCGGCATCAGCACGAGGCGTCTGCATGCGTACCTCCGCTTTCTTGTTCTCGATGGGTCTTAGGCTAGCCGCGGGGACGGCCACGCTCGCCGGAGGTTGCGGAGGAGGCGGCGCGGCGGGCCCGCGCGCCTCGTCCAGCAGCTCGTACACGCGGTGGGCGACGAGGTGGGCATCGCGTCGCGCGTTCTCGGAGAGGAGGGGCTGGCGCAGTGCGAACGCCCCGGCGTGCAGCACGAGTTCGCCGTCCGTGTCGGGGAAGGCATAAGCGGTGAGGGCGTAGACGCCGAGAAGGACGGGGATGCCGCCGAACAGCAGCGTGATGAGCGGCTGGCCGAACAGCGTCCACGTGACGACGGCCAGCGCGGCGCCGATGGCGAGGAAGGTGAGCCCCTGCGTCAAACGCTCGCCGGGGCGCGTGGCGTCGATTACTTCGACGCCGCTGAGCGAGGCGAGCGTCACGACAGCGGTCGTCCGACGCCCGCCATGAGCGCCCATCCGCACGGCGCGGTGGCTGGTCACGACAACGGCATCGGCGGCGGGCGGCGGTGGCGCGGTGAGCGCGCCCCGCTGTGAATCCAACCCGATTTCGAAACGCTCGCCGGGCAACATCGACAGCTGCCCATCCTGAGAATCGCCCGGCACCCGGCTCATGATAGACGGCTCCTTCCCCACAAGGACTCGAACTAGCATAGCCGCGGGCCCAGATGGCGTCAAAGGCTGGAAGCGCTACACTAACCGCGATTTCCAATCAATGGACGCACACATGACGACACCCGAGCGGCGCGCGGCTCACCCCTTTCACATGTATGACGCCATCCTGGCACAGCCCGCCGCGATCGGGCGGCTGCTGATCGTCGAGGAGGAGGCCGCCGAGCGGGCCGCCGCGCTCGTGCGCGACGCCCGCCGCGTGCATGTCGTCGGCATTGGCACGTCATGGCACGCGGCGTTGGTGGGCGAATGGTGGCTCCGCGCGCTGGGCGGCCGCGACGACGCGCGGGCGTGGAACTCGTTTGAGTTCCGCACCGACGGCCCGCCGCTGAACGCCGACGACGCCGTCATCGTGATGGGACATCGCGGCACGAAGCGCTTCTCGACCGCCTCGCTGCAAATGGCGCGCGAGCGCAAGGCCAAGACCATCGCCATCACCGGCATCGGCTCGGCGACGGGCGACGGCGACGCGGACGTGGTGATCCGCACGGCGCCGGTGGAGCAGTCGGCGGCGTTCACCGTGAGCCACGGCACGGCGCTGACGGCCCTGGCGATGATCGCCGTGGCGGTGGGGGCGTCGCTGCGGCACAAGCCGGCGCTGCTGGCGCGGCCGGGCTTGGCGCAGCTGCACGTGCTGATGGAGTGGGCGATCGCGACCGAGTTGGGCGTGCGGAAGCTGGCGGCTGCAACGCGGGAGGCGGCCTTCTTCGCGCTGGCGGGCGCCGGCCCGAACGCATCGACGGCGATGGAGGGCGCGCTGAAGCTGAACGAGGCCGCCTATCCATTCGCGGCGGGCTACCAGACGGAGCAGCTGCTGCACGGGCCGTTCGTGGCGCTAGGGCCGTCGACGGTGGTGGTCGCACTCATGACGCCCGGCGATACACGCGACCGCACGATTCAGCTGCTGCGGGCGGCCGACGCCATCGGCGCGCACACGGTGGCCGTCACGCAGGAAGACGACCACCATGCGCCACGCATCGCGCGGACGGTGATCCAGATGCCCGAGGTGCCCGTGGCGCTGACGCCGGTGACCTTCCTGGGGCCGTTGCAACTGCTGGCCTATTGGCTGGCCGTGGAGCGCGGGCACAACCCCGACGTGTTCCGGCTGGACGACCCGGCGCACCTGCGCGCCCGCGAGTTCTACGCGCTGTAGGGCCGCCAGTCACGGGCGGCGCTCACTACGGCATCCCCTCCCCACGCGCGGGTCGGCTAGCCGCGACGCGCCTCGCCTTGGAGGAGCGTCGCCTCGAAGGCCTCGATGAATGTGGGCATGGATGCAATGTGGCTAGTGTGGCCGCCGGGCAGCAGCAGTCTGCGCGCGGCCGGCAGCAGCTCGGCCAAGGCGTCGGTCATGCGCGTGTCATAGGCGTTGGTGCGGTCGCCGCGCACCAGCAGCAGCGGCATGGTGAGCGCGCGCAGGCGTTCGACGTCGTCCTCGTTGGCTTGCACGCGCCAGGCGTTGGCAAGGGCCAGCCGGTGCTGCCAGGCGAGACGCCACGCCCGGTTTCGCGTCGGGTCCTCGTCCGGCGGCACGGCTCCCACGCGGTGTAAGAAGTGCGACAGCACGGCCTCGTCGATCTCGCGCTCGCCCAGGCCGCGAATGAAGCTGCTGTCGGCGCGGTCAGCGTCCGTCTCCCGGCCGAGTGCGCGCAGCAGCCAGCGCACCTGCGGCTCGACGAGCGTGAGGGAGCGGACGCGCCCTGGATGGCTCATGGCGAAGTCAATGGCGATGGCACCGCCGAGCGACCACCCGGCGACATGGGCGGTGTCGATGCCGAGGCTGTCGAGGCCCGCGGCGAGCGCATCGCCCTCCACGTGGACGCCCCATGGCTCCGGCGGCAGGCGACCCTGTGCGGCATGGGTGACGAGCAGCGGCGACACGGCCATGACGCGCCAACGGCTGCCGAGGGCGTCGGCGTGGGCGCCCCACGAGGCATAGCCGCCAAGTATCTCGCCCACGAGCACGACTGGGGGGCCCTCGGTGGAGTAATGGCGGAAGTAGCCGGGTGGGACGGGCGACGGTGCGGTGCTCATGGCCTCGCGCTCAACGAAAACCGGTGGGGGTGGCCCACCGGTCGCGTCGCGGACGGTCTGGGGGGACTAGGCCTTGGGGCCGACGAGGATGTCGTCACCCTCGACCTTCACGCCGTAGGTCGCCACGGGCTCTTCCGCCGGGGGGTGCCGGGCGGCGCCGGTCTCAAGATGGAAGTAGCTCTCGTGCAGTGGGCACTCGACCTCGAGCGCATCGGCGTGCAGGGTGCCCTGGTCAAGCATGGCATAGGCGTGGGAGCACACGTTGTTGATGGCGTAGTAGACGCCGTTTACCTTCGCCAGCAGGATTTCGTTCTTGCCCGCGTTGACAACCATCATGTCAGGGTCGCGCAGGTTGCTCACCTTCGCAACCTTCACCCAGTCATTCAGCATCAGCCTGCTCCTCCCGTGAGCCGTTTGTAGGGCGATTGTATCGGGCCGAGTGTCGATTGTGAAGCCGCGCACAGGGCGGCGGCCTCGTCAGTGGCCCATGAAGCGGGGACGGCGCTTCTCCATGAACGCGCGCACACCCTCGCGGAAGTCGTCGCTGTCGGTGGCCTTATCGCTCAGCACCTTGCGCTCGGAAGGCACCGCGCCCACCGTGCCGTGGCGAGCCAGGTCGAGCAGCACGCCTTTGTGCGTGCGATGCGACACCGGCGAAAGGGCCGCGATGTCCTTCACGAGCTCGGCGACATAGGCGTCGAGGTCGGCGGCGGGGTGCACGGAGTTCACCAGGCGCATGCGGAACGCCTCGGCGGCGTCGATCGTGCGGCCGGTGTAGAGGAGGTAGGCGGCGTCGCTGGGGCCGGCCAGCTCGACGACACGGGCGGCGTAGTGATGGGCGACGGCCAAGCCCATGCGGGCGCCGGGGATGGCGAACTTGGCGTTGCCGGCGGCGATGCGCAGGTCGGCGTAGAGGGCGACTTCGAACCCCCCGCCGAGGCAATAGCCGCGTATCACCGCGATGGTGGGTTTACCGAGCTTGGCGAGCGCGTCGCACGCGGCTTCGATCTGGCTACCGTAGGCGCGGGCCTTCTCTGGCGTGCCGCGCGTCTCTTCGAACTCCTTGATGTCGGCGCCCGCCGAGAAGGCCTCGTCGCCGGCCCCGGTGACAAGCACGACGCGCAGGGCGAGGTCCGCGTCGAGCTCGTGGAACACCTCGGCGAGGCGGCGCCACATGGCGAGCGAAATGGCGTTGCGCTGGTCGGGCCGGTTGAGCACGACCGTCGCCACGTCGCCGTCGCGACGCACGAGCACGGGTGCCGGGGTGGGTGCCGTCGGGTCGGTCATGCCGTGTCTCCTCGCGGTCTCTCCGGTCAGCCGTCATCGCCCTGTCCCATCGACTGCGGCGAGTGCTCCCGCGCCTGGTTTCCACGACGCGCGGCATGGGGAAGGGCCGTCCGCGCAACTATAGCAGCGCGCTTGCCCGTTGGGTCGCTGCCTGCCACAATGGCCGCATCACGACCGCGTTCCGGAGGTCCGCCACGGAGTGTCCGACGATACCCGTGACGGTGCGGGGCGACTACATCTGCCCGTGGTGCTATGTGGGCGAGGCACGGCTGAAGGCGCTGTCCAACGAGTTCGACCTGCGGATCACGCACAAGTCGTTCCTGTTGCGGCCCGACCTGCCCGACGAGGGCATCGAGCACCAAGCGCGGCCGGGCGAAACGCCGGGCGAGCTGTCGGGGCACCTGAAGGCGCAGGCGTTGGACGCGGACCTCACGCACATGCGGCGCCCGCGGCGCACGCCGAACACCCTGAAGGCGTTGCAGGTGACCGTCCATGCCCGCCAGCAGGGGAAGGGCGCCGAAGTGCACGACGAGTTGTTCCGTGTGTATTGGGACGAGGGCGAGGACGTGGGCCAGCCCGAGGTGATCCGCAAGGTGTTGGAGTCGCAGGGCATTTTCTGGGGGCCGGTCGAGGCGGCTTTGAACGAGAATGCCTACCTCGACACGGTGCTCGGTGAATATCAAGAGGCGCTGGACATCGGGTTCGAGGGCGTGCCGGCGTTTGTTTTCGGCAACCTCGGCTTCACCGGCGCGCAACCCATGCACGTGTTCCGAGCGGTGGCGCAGCGGGCTCGGGACGCGCTCGTCGCCGACCCCGGCGCATTCGAGCCGAAGCCCTAGCCTCGCTAGCGCCCAAGCCATCCAGCCCGGCATGCCGAGAGGGCGCCAATGGAGCCTAGGTCCGGCGATTCATGGGGTATCGCCTAAACGCGGTCGCAGCGTATATAGTGTCGGATACGAGCGATCGGGAGTCGCCGTCGCTCGTGATAGTTGCGTTCCGTGGACGCACTCGTTGCCCCTTTCGAAGGAGAACATAGATGCCGGAACAGAACCCCAACGCCATGGACCGTCAACCCGACGAGCTGGAGCAGGGTTACAAGTCGCACAAGGTGAGCGCGCGCGTGCAGGTGGATGACCAGCGCGACCTGTCGGCGAAGCGCCGCACCGGCCTCGCCTTCGGCCCCACCTACGAGCAGGCCGCCCTCGGCCTGCCCAACTACTGGTACCCCGTCATGTTCAGCGTCACCCTCGGCAAGCGGCCGCGCCCCTTCACCCTGCTCGGCCAGCACATCGTCTTCG
>VGZX01000040.1 GCA_016872415.1 SAR202 cluster bacterium
GCCAGCGGCGTGGCGGTCGTGCGCGAGGTGCTGGGCGCTGGCGACGCGGCCGCGGCCGCAAGGGCCTTGCGGCAGGCGGTGGACGCGGCGTGGGCGGCCCGGCCGAGGGAGTGGACGAAGCGATGATCACGCTGACGGTGAATGGGCAAGAGCGGACGCTGGAGGCGCCGACGACGATCGCCTCCTACCTGAAGGCGCTCGACCTGAACGGGCGCTACATCGCCGTGGCGCGCAACGGCGCCGTGATCGCCCGCGAGGACTTCGATCGGGTCAGCTTGGAGGCGGGCGACCGCGTGGAGATCGTGCGGCCGGCGGGCGGCGGCTAGGCGCGGCGCCGGCCTACAGCACCGCGAGCGCGCCGACGCCGGCGGTGATCGCCACCACGGAAACGCCCTTGACGGCGAGGGTGCCGCGGTCCAGCGGCTCGTTCAGCAGGTTCCAGTAGCGCGTGCTCAGTAGGGTCGTCAACAGCAGCAGGAAGATGGGCCGCGCCGAGCTTACCGCGCTCACCAGCGACACCGGGCCGCTCTCGATGGCGAGGATCAGCAGGAACGCCGCGAATGGCGCCGCGATGCCCTCCGTGGCGATGAACTGTCCGCTGTGCGACGGCTTCCGCATGGAACGCGCCAGCTCCCGCACGAGGCCCGGCCGCCACGCGAGCACGGCCATGATGGCGCCCATCACCAGATTGCGGAAGCCCTGCACCTCCCAAACGCCGGTGGAGTCCGTCGCCTCCTTGTTGACGACGAACGCGGCGCCCGTGAGCGCGGCCGCCAGGAGCAGCACGGCGAGCGACTTGACGCTGATGAACTCGTTGCGGCCGGGCAGCGGCTTGTAGGAGGCGAGCGCCGCGCCCACCACGACGACGATGATGGCAACCCACTGCAAGACGGTGATGCGCTCGCCCAGGAAGATGCCGGCGAGGATGGCCGCGAAGATGGGGGCGCTCATCCAGATGGGCACCGCGCGGGAGGCCTCGGTGACCTGAAGGCCGTAGAAGAACAGGGTGAGGCCGAGGGCCCAGAATACGCCGGAGCCGACCGCCACGAGGACGGCGTAGTCGCTGGGCATGCCGTTGAACGGCAGGATGATGGCGAGGAACACCGCGCCAGTGACGATGTTGACCACGGCCACCAGGAAGTTCAGGCCGTTGGCCGAGCGGTAGACCCGGCCAAACATCTGCTTATCGGAAACGGTGACGGCGGCGAAGATGGCGGCGCTCAACAGGGACAGCGAAAGCCAGTGCAAGGTTGCTCCTGCCGCCAGGCCGGCGGCGCGCGAACGTGGTCGACGAGCCATGCTAGGCACCCGTCGCCCCGCCGTCAATGTTTCGTTGACGCTGGTGGTGGCGCTCCGTAGCATACGAGCCTCGCACCCCAGCTAGGAGAGCGCCCCATGGCTAGCGCCTTGCCCCACCTGCACGTACGGCCGGAACGCATCCAGGCCGACCTCCAGGCCCTCGAAGGCTTCACCGACCCCAGCCTGCCCTACACGCGTCGCGCGTTCAGCAAGCACTACCGCGAGGCGCGACAGTGGCTGGCGGGCCGCTTCGCGGACGCGGGCCTGCGCGTGCGCGTCGATGCCGCCGGCAACCTCATCGGGCGCCTCGGCGGCGACGACGGCCCGGTGCTGATGATGGGCTCCCATACCGACACGGTGGAGGCGGGTGGCCGCTTCGACGGCATCGTGGGCGTGTTGGGCGCGCTGGAGGTGGTGCGCAGCCTGCAAGAGGCTGACGTCCGGCTCGGCTTCCCGCTGGAGGTCGTCGACTTCATCTGCGAGGAGGCCACGCTGCTCGGCCTCACACCGCTGGGCAGCCGCATCATGTCGGGCAACCTGACGGCGGCGCAAATCGGTGACGAGCGCACGCCGTTCGGCCAGTCCGTGCAGCAGGCCATCGGCGAGCTGGGCGGCGACTTCCACAAGCTGCGCGAGGCGCGGCGCAACCCGGGCGACATTGCCGGGTATCTGGAGCTGCACATCGAGCAGGGGCCCGAGCTGGAGCGCGCCGGCCTCGACCTCGCCGTCGTCACCGCCATCGCGGCCCCGTGGCGCGGCATGGCGACCATCGTCGGCTCCGCCGACCACGCCGGGGCCACGCGCATGCCCGACCGCCGCGACGCGCTGGCCGGTGCCGCCGAGCTCATCCTGGCGGTGGAGCGCATCGTCAGCAGCCCTGACCTCGTGCAAGAGAGCGTCGGCACGGTTGGCTGGATGCGCATTTCGCCGAACATGGTGAGCGTGATTCCGGGCAAGGTGGAGATGACCGTCGAGGTGCGGAGCACGCAGCCGGCGGCGCTGACCTGGGCGAACGACGCGATCAACCGGGAGATGGGCGAAATCGCCAAGCGCCGCAACCTGGACATGCGTTTGGACTGGCAGCACCTGGAGCAGCCGGTGGGGATACCGAAGGACATGCAGGCCGCCGTGGCACAGGCATGCGACGACCTGGGCCAGCCGTTCATG
Source organism: SAR202 cluster bacterium (assembly GCA_016872415.1). Lineage (GTDB taxonomy): Bacteria > Chloroflexota > Dehalococcoidia > Lucifugimonadales > Australimonadaceae > VGZX01. Next base: position 2,467 of record VGZX01000040.1, read on the forward strand.
CACCTGCCGAGCCGCGCCTCGCACGATGCGGCCCGCCTCGCGCCCATCGCGCCGGTGGGCATGGTGTTCATCCCGTGCAAGGACGGCCGCAGCCACTGTCCCGAGGAGTGGGCCGAGATGCGGCACATCGCCCTTGGCACGCGCGTGCTGGGCCAAGCCCTGCTGCGCCTGAACGAGCGGCTGGCGGCGCGATCATGACGACAGCCCCGCAGCCACGAGACCGGTTCGTCACCGCGCGCGGCGCGCGGCTCCACTACGTCGATTGGGGCCCGGCGCCGATTCCCGGCGGCGGCCGCGATGTGGTGCTGCTCCACGGCCTGCGTGACACCGCCCGCAACTGGGACCCCATCGCGGCCGCGCTACGCGGGCGCTACCACGTCCACGCGCTCGACAGCCGTGGGCACGGCGATAGCGAGTGGGTGCCGGGCCGCTATCAGTTCCAGAACTACGTCGGCGAGCTGGGCGACTTCATCGAGCAGCTGGACCTGCGCGACGTGTTCCTGGTCGGCCACTCGGCCGGGGGCAAATACAGCTTCTGCTACGCAGCCGACCATCCGGAACGCGTGGCGGGCCTCGTCATCGTCGACATGGACCCCGACGCGGTCAACCCCGGCTCCGGCAACATGGTCGCGTGCTACCGCACCGAGTCCGACGAATACGACGACCTCGCCGCCGTGGTGGAACGCCTCCGCTCGCGGTCGCCCAGGGCGACCGATGGGCTGTTGCGGCACCTGGCGGCGGTGATGACGAAGCCCCTGCCGAACGGCAAGCTGGCGTGGAAGCGCGACCGCGAGGTGGTGCTGCAGTACGAGCGCCCCGACGCATGGGGCTATCTGCCGCGCATCGCCGTGCACACGCTGCTGCTGCGCGGAGCCGACAGCCCGCTCCTGCGGCGCGACGTGGCCGAGCGCATGGCGAAGGCGATTCCCTACTGCGCCCTCGTCGAGGTGCCCAACGCGGGCCACTGGGCCTACGACGAGGCGCCCGTCGCATTCTTACAATCCCTCGGCGTCTTCCTCGACGGCATGTCGGCACGGCGGGGTTAACCGCCCGTCTGGCGCGCCCCGGCCCACCGCGGCCGCCGCCCCGCCCGCCCGTCGCTCACCCGAACGGGTGATGAGCCGGCCTCGCCCGTTTTTCCCCCGGTTGGGTGGTGGCACCCAATCGTCCTCGCCCGATACTGGTGCCACTCTGACGTGTTTCCACCTAGTACCAAAGTACGTAAGACAACCGGCCAAAAGACACGCAAGATAGGTGGCCGTTCGGAGCGATGGGCAGCGCCGGCCGTCCCTGGATCCGAGCGAGGGGGATTGCAGCCGTGAAGACGATAGTGGCGATTGGGCTGCTCATGTTCGTCCTCGGCTACCTCTCCGACGCGGTCGAGCTGTTCCCGATCGCGGGTGCCGCGACCCACCCGACCCCGACCGACGACGGCGGGATCGGCGAGGCGTTCTCGAAGGCCAGCGCGGAGGAGACAGCCCGGAAGGTCGAGACGATGTATACATCGGTCATCGACGATCTGATCGCGTTCCAGCGGGACCCCGATTTGGCGAAGGCCGAGGCGCACCGCCAACAGGTGACGACCTACGCCGGCGCGCTCGCGAATGGGCTGAAGACACTGGCCGGCACCTTGCAAGGCAAGCTCGACGAACTCACCGGCGCCGCGGGCACGGACGCGGCGGAATAGGACGACACCATGGCGAACGCGCTTTCCGAGCAGGACATTTACGACGTGGTACGCGTGACGCTGGGGATGGAGGCCCGCCACCTGGCCGACAGCATCACCGGCACGGTGGCCGGTTACCTGCTACGGGATGCGAGCGTCGGCGCCGTGGTCGTCAACCTGTCGGATGTCGCGGACGCTGGCGGCGCGCTTGCCGGCATAGCGGGCGTCGACGTTTACCACGCCGCATAGGCTCCGCGCCTCGCGCTAGTCCGCTTGGGGCGGCCCCACCGGCACGATGCGGTTGTGACACCGCACTCCCCTGGCTAGAATAGATTGCATCCCGAGCGCGCAGCGCGGCTTCGCCGACGGTTTCCCATGGCCCGCGCGCCCTCGACAGCGGGGAGTGCCATGCCCACGGCCAAAAAGCGTCCCGCGACCCTCGGCGCCCTCAAGCGCGGCGGCTGGAAATCAGTCTCGGTACGCGAGGAGTTGCGGAAGAACCTCATCGAGAAACTGGAAAAGGGCGAAACCCTTTTCCCCGGCATTGTCGGCTACGACGACACCGTCATACCTCAGCTGACGAACGCGATCCTGGCGGGTCAAGACATCATCTTGCTGGGCGAGCGCGGCCAGGCAAAGTCACGGCTCATCCGGGCGATGGTCAATCTGCTCGACGAGGAAATCCCCATCGTCGCGGGCAGCGAGGTCAACGATGACCCACTGGCGCCCATCTCGCGCTACGCCTTGGACCAGATCGAGCAGCTGGGCGACGAAACGCCGATCGACTGGATCGAGCGCGACCGGCGTTATGGCGAGAAGCTCGCCACGCCCGACATCTCCATCGCCGACCTCATCGGCGACGTCGACCCCATCCGCGTGGCGGAGGGCCGGTACCTTTCTGACGAGCTCGCCATCCACTACGGGCTGATTCCGCGAACGAACCGGGGCATCTTCTGCATCAACGAGCTGCCCGACCTCGCGGAGCGCATTCAGGTGGGCCTGTTCAACCTGATGGAAGAGCGCGACGTGCAGATCAAGGGCTACCGCGTGCGGCTGCCGCTGGACATGCTCGTGATCGCCAGCGCCAACCCGGAGGATTACACCAACCGCGGCCGCATCATCACGCCGCTGAAAGACCGCTACGGCGCGCAGATTCGCACACACTACCCGCGTCAGATGGCGCAAGAAATCGCCATCATGGAATCGGAACGCTCGCGCTTTCCCGAAACCGACTCGCGCGGGCGGGTGCCGCAATACATGAAGGAGATCGTCGCCGAGTTCACCGCGCTGGCACGCAAGCATCCGGAGATAAACCAGCGCTCCGGCGTGAGTGTACGCGTGTCCATCGCCAACTACGAGACGGTCATCGCCAACGCGCTGCGCCGCGCCATCCGCGGCGGCGAGGAGCACACGTCCGTCCGGGTGAGCGACCTGCCCGCGATGGTCGCCTCGACGATGGGCAAGGTGGAGCTGGAGAGCGTCGAGGAGGGCCGCGAGGGCCGCATTCTGGAGGACATCACCAAGCGCGCCATCTCGAACGTCTTCGAGCGCCGCTTCAACATCCGCGAGTTCGACCGCCTCATCGCCCAGTTCGAGGAGGGCACCGGCCTGGAGGCCGGCTCCGACGTGCCGTCAGAGGCCTACGCGAAGGCGTTGACCGGGTTCACGGGGTTCAACGAGGCGCTGCGGAAACTCGACGTCGGCGAGGACCCGAGCGCCGTGGCCGCGGCGATGGAGTTCGTGCTGGAGGGGCTGCACCTGAACCGGCGCCTGAACCGGGACCGTGTCGAAGGGCGCTACCGGTATCGTGCGTAACAGCGGCGGAATCGGTACACTCGTTGCCGCATCTTAAGGATGCGAGGGCATTTCCTCACGGGACGTGTGTATGACAATGCAGCCTGAGTACGACGTGGTCATCATTGGCGCGGGCGCCGCGGGACTCGCGTCGGCGATTTACACGACGCGCGCCATGCTCAAGACGCTCGTGATCGAGCGGCAGGCGGCGGGCGGACAGATCCTCTACACCGGCGACATCGAGAATTATCCGGGCTTCCCCAACGGCATTGGCGGGCCGGAGCTTGCCTCGCACTTCGAGAAGCAGGCCACGAAGTTCGGCGCCGAGATCGCCTATGGCACCATCGTCAAGCTCGACGTCGGCGGCGCCGTGAAGCGGGTGATCGGCGAGGAGAAGGTCTATACCGCCAAGGCGGTCATTATCGCCAGCGGCGGCGAGCACAACAAGCTCGGTGTGCCCGGCGAGGAGGAGTACGCGGGTCGCGGCGTGTCTTACTGCGCGACGTGCGACGGCAACTTCTTCCGCAACATGGACGTGACCGTGGTGGGCGGAGGCGATGCCGCGCTCGACGAGGGCCTGTACCTCACCCGCCTGGTCAAGAGCGTGACGCTGGTGCACCGCCGCGACGAGCTGCGGGCAAGCAAGATCCTGCAGCAGCGGGCCTTCGAGAACCCGAAGTTCACCTTCGTCTGGAACAGCGTGGTGGAGGGCATCGAGGGCAACGGCAGCGTCGATAAGGTGCGCGTCCGCAACCTGAAGACGGGCGAGGTGGCCGAGCGCGACACCTCCGGCGTGTTCATCTACATTGGGTTTCACCCCATCAACGATTTCATGCGCGGCGTCATCGACCTCGACCCGGCCGGGCACGCGAAGGTGAACCTGGAGATGAAGACCAACGTGCCGGGCGTCTTCGCGGCCGGCGACGTGCGGACGTTCAGCGAGCGCCAGCTGGGCAACGCCGTGGGCGACGGCATCGCCGCGGCCATCTCCGCCTACAAGTACATCACCGACAGCAAGGACGTCCACTAGGCCCGAGCGGGACAACCCGCGCGACCGCGCGGCGCTCCGGCATGCCCGTGGCGCGGTGCGTCCACCCTTGCCAAGCCGCGCCGCCTCTCCTACCCTCAGGCGTCACTGACCATGAGGAGGCCGGCATGGCTATCGGCTGGGCAATCGTGAGCACGGGGCGGCACCCCGACCAGAAGATGGTCCCCGCCATCAACGCGGCGGCGGACAGCGAGATCGCGGCCGTCGTGAGTCGGGACCTGGAACGCGCACGCGCGTTCGCGGACAAGCACGGGGCGCGACGGGCCTACGACGACTTCGACCGCATGCTCGGCGACCCCGACGTGCAGGTGGTCTACATCGCCTCCCCGAACGCGCTGCACGCCGATCAAGCGACGCGGGCTGCCGCCGCGGGCAAGCACGTCTTTGTCGAAAAGCCGATGGCGCTCACCGTCGCCGACTGCGAGCGCATGATCGCGGCGGCGCGCGACGCGAAAACCCAGCTGGGCGTCGGCTTCCACCTGCGGACGCATCCAGGGCACCAGCGCCTGCGCGAAATCGTGCGCGGGGGCGGGCTGGGCCGCATCGCGTTGGCGACGGCGGCATGGAACCGTGGCACGCGCGGCCAGGCGGCGCCTCCGCCGCGCCCGCCGCGCCAGCAATGGTGGGAGGACCCCGCGCTGGCGGGCGCCGGTGTGTTCATGGCGACCGGCGTCCACTGTTGCGACTTGCTGGCCTACGTGTTGGGCAAGGAGATCACGCACGTCGCGGCGATGACCGATGCCAACGACGCGTCGCCGCTCGAGGAGCTGGTGGCGATGCTGCTGCGCTTCGAGGATGGCAGCGTGGCGACCCTCACGACGAGCCGGCGCGTGCCGGACTGGACCGACAACGGCATTAGCGTGCACGGCAGCGACGGGCGCGGCAGCGTGCGCCGCGGCATCGACGTGAACCTCACGGGCGAGCTGGAGATCGCGACGAACGCCGACTCCAGCCGCGAGCGGTATGACGACGATCCGATCGCGCTGTACCGGCGCGAGGTGGAGGCCTTCAACGATGCCGTGCGCGGCCTCGGCGAACCCGCCGCGACGGGCGCCGACGGGTTGCGCGCCGCGCGCGTCACCGTCGCCATGGTGGAATCGCACCGCGGCGGACGGACGGTGCGTATCTAGGGCGGAGCGCGGGGAATGAACAACCAGGGCCCCGTTGCCGGGGCCCTGGTTGTTCACGGTGGAAGCCTGGGGTCGGTTTAGTGGCCGCCGCAACCGCAGTTACCGCCACACGCGCAGCCGCCGTGGCCGCTGGTGGCGATGTTGGGGTTGTGGATGACGAAGCCGCTCCGCATGAGGCCGTCGGCGTAGTCGATCTCCGCACCTTCCAGCAGCGGGGCGCTGTCGGTGTCGGATATGACCTTGACGGGCCCGTCGGCGACGATGAGGTCGTCTTCCTTGACCTCCTCCTCGAGGGCGAGCATGTATTGGGCGCCGTGGCCGTTGGGCACCACAATAATGCGGAGGGCGCCGTTGGGCTGGCCCTCCTCGACGAGGATTTCCTGTAGCTTCGTGGCCGCCTGGGGCGTTACGGTCACCGAGGTTAGAGTAAGCATGCGAAGTCCTTTGCCGGAGTAAACGGGTGAGTTACCTATCGAGCGTACCTTGAGCGTCGGCGCTCGTCAAGAAACGCCGCGCCGGGAATACATCGGCTCGCGATGGTCGGGGCGCAACGTATATGGGTGGCTATCTTAGCCGGTGACACCGAAAGCCAGCAACTGCTTGTGCCAAATCGGTGACTCAGCGTAACATTGTGTCGGATTCTGTTAATTCCAGCAGTTCACGAAGGGAAAGCACATGGAGCAGATGGACGACCTGGACAAGAAGCTGATCGCCCTGCTGCAGCAGGATGGTCGCGCATCGAACATCAAGCTGGCGAAGGAAATCGGCGTCAGCGAAGGCACGGTGCGCCGCCGGTTCCGCAACCTCATCAAGGATGAAGTGATCCGCGTCGTGGCGATCCCCGACCCGGCGAAGATGGGCCGCGGCACGACGGCGCTCGTGGGCCTGCAAGTGGACCCCGCGCTCGTCGAGCCGGTGGCGGTGCAGCTCGCGAAGATCGACGAGGTGCAGTACGCCGCCGTGACCACCGGGGCGTATGACATCTTCCTGTGGGTCGCGCTGCCGTCGCCGGAGGAGCTGGCCGCATTCCTGCGGGCGCGCATCGGCTCGATCCCCGGCGTGCGCCGCACCGAGACGTTCGTGAATCTGTCGATCAAGAAGAACCCAGCCGGGCCCTATTCGACGGCCGCGGTGTAGCAGCGGATGGGGCGCGGTTGAAAATAGCCTTGTTTCTGCTAGACTGACTGACTACTCGCCTAGACGGCGGCCGGCCGCGCCACGGCGCCAATGAGCCGTCTGCGAAAGCAACCCAGGGAGGGTTCAAGCTCTCATGGCCTATGTAATCACGGAGCCGTGCATCAATGTGAAGGACGCGTCGTGCGTCGACGTGTGTCCCGTCGACTGCATTTACGATACCGGGGATCAGTACATGATCAACCCGGACGAGTGCATCGACTGCGCCGCCTGCGAGCCCACCTGCCCAGTGGCGGCCATCTTCGCGCAGGACTCCGTCCCGGACAAGTGGAAGTCCTACATCGAGAAGAACAAAATCTTCGACTACGGAACTGTCCGGAAGTAACCGCCGTACCGGCTCCGCCCTGCGCACACGCTCGGACAGCCCCGGTCATGCAGGCCGGGGCTGTCGCTTGTACGAACGTATCGAGGCCCTGGCTCAGCCCCCCAGCGCCTCCAGCACCCGGTCGATGGGCTGCAGCAGGCAGGTGAAGATCGGCGTGTCGCGCTCGGTCAACGGCCGCTGCTCGGCGGAGCGCAGGTCCATCACGAGGTCGAGGAAGCGGCCCGGCTGATCCGTCTCGAAGCCGAGCACGAACTCCTGGTCGTCGAGCCCGTAGGAATACGTCGTGTGGATGCGGATGTCCGGGTACTTGTGGCCGATCTTGAAGTGCTCCTCCATCATGCGCTGGCGTTCCTGCATCGGCAGCTGATACCAGGCATGCGTCTTCACGAAGGGATAGACGAACAGATAGGGCCGGTCGAGGGGGCGGATGCGGGTGCGGTCCTCGGTTTGGCCGGGGTGCGTGTGGTTGTCGATGTAAATCGACCGGCGCGTCATGGCGAGGTACGAGTGCGTCGTGCCGAGGTAGGCGCCCAGGCCGGTGCGCGCCAGCGCGGCGTGCATCCCCTGGAGCTGCTCCAGGCGTTGAGCCACCGCCCACAGCATCATGTCGGCATCGGCGCGCATGCCCGTGAGCGAGTAGCTGCGGAGAATGATGCTCGACTCGTGCTCGGCGAACACCGCCGCGAACTCCTGCTTGTGCCGCGTCCGCTCCGCCGGGGGCAGGCGCCGCCATTCGGGCAGGGTCTTGAAGAAGGTATATTTCACGAACTGTTGCGCGGGCGGGGGGTGCGTCATGGGTGCGGTGGGCCTTTCAAGCGGGGTTGGCTTCATCATACGCATTTCGACGGGCTGGTGAAGCGCCGCGCATGGTATCCTGGCCGCGGAGCCAGCGATTGTTGACTCCCGGCATTGACAATCCCACCGGATGCCTGATAGACTGCGAGCTATATGGTTGAGAAGCGCTCCCCAATCTGTTGTTGTCGCATGTGAGGGGCACGCTACGCTGGCCGGTAGCGCTGCGCCCCGCTCGCGTTGACCACGCCAGGGGGCGCAGTTTTTTTGCCCGCGAATTTCGACGGTGGGGAGATGCTCGAAGGAGGACTGGAATGGCGGTAGGAAGCAAGCCTGGGCTGCGTGACAACAGGGTAGGCGTCATTCCCTACCTCGCGGTCGAGCCGGACGAGTTCGATGCCGAGGTCAAGAAATACCGCGCCGGCGAAATGGGCGATTCGCAGTTCACGCCCTGGCGCCTGCGCCGCGGCGTCTATGGGCAGCGGCAGCCGGAAGCGCAAATGATGCGCATTAAGTTCGCGGGCGGGTTGGGCACCGCCGACCAGATCGACGCCCTTGCCAACGCGATCGAGCTCCATGCCCCGCTGAACAAGGGGCACATCACCACTCGCGAGTGCATCCAGGTCCACTTCGTGAAGCTGGAGGACGCACCGAAGGTGATGCGGATCATCGGCGACGCGGGCCTCTCCACGCGCGAGGCGTGCGGCAACACCGTCCGCAACGTCATCTCCGATCCGCTCGTGGGCATCGACCCGAAGCAAGCCTTCGACATCACGCCGTATATCGTCGCCTACGTGCGTAAGTTTGTGCGGCATCCGGTCACCCAGACCATGCCTCGGAAGTTCAAGAGCGCGTTTTCGTCCGGCGAGCACGACCCCGCCGTGGTGCCGATGCACGACATTGGGTTCGTCGCCCGCGTCCGCGTGATCGACGGCGTGGAGCGCAAGGGCTTCAAAATCGTCATCGGCGGCGGCACGTCGATCATGGCGAAGCTGGCGCAACCGCTCTACGAGTTCGTGCCGGTGGAGGACTACCTGAAGGTCTCGGAGGCGGTGCTGCGCGTCTTCAACCAGGCCGATGAACTGCGCGCGAACAAGATGATGGCGCGCATCAAGGTGCTGGTGCACCGCAAGGGCATCGACGCGGTCCGCGCGCTGGTCGAGGAGGAGTTCAAGAAGCCCTGGGCGGGGGAAGACCCGAAGAACTGGGACCCCATTCCGCTGATGGACTGGCTGCGCGAGACCCCGCCGGCGATGGTCGCCGACACGGGGGCGGGCGCCGGCAACAAGGAATTCCAGCTTTGGAAGGCCACGAACTGCGTCGAGCAGGCGCAGAAGGGCTATTACGCGGCGTTCGTGAAGGTGCCGCGCGGCGACCTGTCGCCCGACCAGTTCCGCGACGTGGCCCGGCTGGCCCGCGCCTTCGGCTCCGGCACGGTGGCCCTCGGCGCCGAGCAGAACCTGGCCCTTCGCTGGGTGCCCGCCGGCAAGCTCTTCGCGCTGTGGCAGGAGCTGGACCGCATGGGCCTTGGCGAGGGCGAGGTGCACTCCATCACCGACATGACCTCCTGCCCGGGCACCGACTCGTGCAAGCTGGGCATCACGTCGTCGATGGGCTTGAACCGCGCCGTGAGCGACGCGGTCCGCACCTGGGACGATTTGCTGGAGGACCCGCTGATCAAGAAGCTGCACATCAAGGCATCCGGCTGCCCGAACGGCTGCGGACGCCACCACGTCGCCAACATCGGCTTCCATGGCGCGTCCATCAAGGGGCCTGAGGGTCACCAGGTGCCCGCGTACGAGATGTTCATGGGCGGCAGCTTCGAGGATGGCGTCGTCCGCTACGGCGACCGCATCAAGGCGAAGGTGCCGGCCAAGCAGGCGCCGCACGCCATCCGCCGCGTGCTGGACTACTACCAGGCCAACCGGAAGAGCGGCGAGGAGTTCAACGCGTTCGTGCAGCGCGTGGGCACTGAGCCGTTCGAGGCGATCCTCTCCGAGTTCCGAGAGGTCGGGCCGCTGAACAAGGACACGATGCCGATGTACATGGACTGGGGCAAGACCATCCTCTACAAGCTGGAGCGCGGCGAGGGCGAGTGCGCGGTCTAGCGGACGGCTGACTAACGGCGATCCAGCGAGAGTGCCCCGGCCGCAGGCGGCCGGGGCACTCTCGTCCGTAGGTACAAGTGAACCTCGGATGCCGCCGGCCGCATCCAAACGAGTACCCGCCATGCTGGAGCGACACATGCGCCTCGCGCCTCGCCTCGCCCGGACCCTGCTCCTCGCCGTGATCGCGATTGGCGCGCTTACCGCGTGCGGCCGTGGCGGCGACGACGTGCCATCGCTGGCGATCACCATGTTCCAGGGCGCGGACGCCGTGGGCGGCGAGGAGGTCCAGCTGGCGGACGTGCTCGACCGGGGCAAGCCCGTGGTGCTCAACTTCTACGCGGGGCTGTGCCCCCCGTGCCGCGCGGAGATGCCGCACTTCCAGCGCCTGCACGAAGAATACGCCGATGACGTGCTGATGCTGGGGGTGGACATCGGCCCGTACGTGTTCCTCGGCTCGCGGGAGGATGCCAAGCGGCTGCTCGTTGACCTCGACATCACCTATCCCGCCGGCACCACCTACCAGGCTTCCGTCATCAGCGACTTCGTGATACCGGCGATGCCGACGACGCTGTTCATCACACGGAACGGCAAGGTGCTCGACCGTTGGGAAGGGTTCCTGCCCGAGAGCAAGGCCAGGGAATATTTCACCCGGCTCGCCGCGCCCTAGCCTGCTCCGGGTTGCGGCCGCCGCCGGCCCCTGCTATACCGTCGCCAGCCGCCACGACGAATGGGGCCGAGCATGAGCAGTCCGCCGCTTAAACCCGCCATCCACTCCACGTTGCTGGAGATCGCGCGGTCGTTTCCCGGCCTCCTCACCTACGCGCCGGTCGGCTCGCACGCCGACGCGACGGCGCCCGAGGAGCTGCACAACGACTACGACTTCGTCGTCGTGTTCGACGAGCTGCCATGGGGGCACTACGAGGCATTCGCGAGCAGGCTGGCCGATGCCGCGCGGCGGCTGTCGCGGCCCGATCACCTCGTCTACGTGGAGCCCCGGCTCGGGCCCATCAAGCCGCGGGGCGACACGCCCACCGTCTCCATGCTGCAGCCGTTGATTTTCACGCGGCGGCTGATGCGCGACTACATCGCGAACGCGCCATTCCTGACGCTGGCCTGGTCTCGCTACCCAACGGCGTTCGGCCTGCGCCTCACCGCTTACGACGCCATCGGCTTCCCGACGGTCGCGCAGCTGCTCGACGCGCGGGCGGGCATCCGGCACTACCGCCAGATGGCGCGGGAGAACGCCGTGATCGTGCTGACTCCGGTGAACCAGGACGGCCACTTCGCCCGCAAGCGCGAGCCCTATCCCGTCACCGAGGACTTGCTGCTGGAGCTGTATCACAGCATCGTGCTGCGGACGATGACGAACGCCCTGATGGTGTTCGCGCACGACGCGAGCGAAACGAAGCGCCAAGAGCTGATCGACGCGTTTCTCCGGCGGTTCCCGCAGCTCGAGCAGCACCGGCGCCTGGCCGAGGATCTATCGCGCAACCAGGCGCTCGCCCGCGAGGGCAAGCCGGTCGCGTGCGACCTGCCCGCCATGCGCGAGCAGGCCATGGCCTTCCTCGACGACCTCGAGGCGGTCTGCCTCGACGACCCTCGGCGCTAGAGGAACTTCGTGGGGTCCTTCTTGAACGTCTCGCGGCAGCCGGGAGCGCAGAAATAATAGGTCTTGCCCTCGTGCTCGGCGGTGCTGCCGGGTGGGTTCCGCTTGTCGACGATCATCTTGCACACTGGATCGGTCGCCCGGTCCTCCGGCTTCGCGAACACCGCGCTCATGCCGCCATGCTTCATTTCGCACCTCCTATGTGAAGTAAGGGACTTGGACACGTCAATCGTGGCGGAACTTCCAGTCACGCAGGGGCAGGCTGTTGGTGACGACCGACACGGAGCTGAAGGCCATCGCGAGGCCCGCGAGCACCGGGTTCAAGAACCCCCGCTCGCCAAGCGCCCATCGCAGGCCGGCCGGCACGCTGTCCAGCACGACGTAGAGGACACCCGCCGCGACGGGAATGAGGACGATGTTGTAGCCGAACGCCCACACCAGGTTCTGCCGGATGGCGCGGATCGTCGCCTTCGACAGGTCGATCGCCGCCGCCACGCCGCGGACGTCCGAGCGCATCAACGCCACGTCGGCCGCCTCCAGCGCGACGTCGGTGCCGGTGCCTATGGCGATGCCCACGTCGGCCTGCGCGAGTGCCGGCGCGTCGTTGATGCCGTCGCCCACCATCGCCACGCGCTTGCCCTCGGCCTGCAACCGCTTCACTTCGTCGGCCTTCTGTTCCGGCAGCACCTCCGCGAGCACGCGGTCGATGCCGAGCTGCCGCGCCACGGCGTGCGCCGTCGCCTTGTTGTCGCCGGTCAGCATCACCACCTCGATGCCCATCGAGCGCAGGCGGCGCACCGCCTCTTTCGACTCGGGCCGCGGGGTGTCGGCCACCGCCAGCATGCCGATCAGATCGGACTCGTCACGGACGACGATCATGGGCGTCTTCCCCTGCTCCGCGAGCCGCGACGCCACGGCCCGCGCCTCGTCCGGCAGCTCGATTCCAGCCGCGTCCGCGAGGCGCAGGCTGCCGACCGTGACCCAGGCATCGCCGACGCGAGCGCGCACGCCCATTCCCGGCGCCGCCTGAAACTCGTCGACCGCGCCGATCGAGTCCGCGCCCACGCGCTCGGCGGCGCCCTGGACGATGGCGGCGGCAACGGGGTGCTCGCTGAGGCGTTCCACGGCGGCCGCCAAGCGCAGCATCTCTCGCTCGTCCGCGCCGTTCATGGGCACGACGTCCGTCAAGCGGGGCTTGCCCAGGGTCAACGTGCCGGTCTTGTCCATCACCACCACTTCGACGCGGTGCGCCTGCTCCAGCGCCTCGGCGCCGCGGAACAAGACGCCCTCCTCCGCGCCGCGCCCGATGCCGACCATGATCGCCGTGGGCGTGGCGAGGCCGAGGGCGCACGGGCAGGCGATGATGAGCACCGCGATGGCGTTGAGCAAGGCGAATTGGAACGCCGGCTCGGGCCCCCAAACGAGCCACACGCCAAACGTGGCGGCGGCGATGACGAGAACGGCGGGCACGAAATAGGCGGCCACCGTATCGGCAAGCGCCTGGATGGGCGCCTTCGATCCCTGCGCCTGCCGCACCAAGCGGATGATTTGCGCCAGCGCCGTTTGCGAGCCGACTCGCGTGGCGCGGTACACGAGGCTGCCGGTTTGGTTGACCGTTCCGCTGTACACGACGCTGCCTGCCTGCTTGTCGACCGGCATGCTCTCGCCGGTCAGCATCGACTCGTCCATCGCGGAGGCGCCGCGCACCACGGTGCCGTCCACCGGCACCCGCTCGCCGGGGCGCACGATCACCTCGTCGCCGGGGCGCACCTCGCCAATGGGGATATCCAGTTCCTGGCCGTCGCGCTCGACGCGGGCGGTGCGCGGCGTAAGGCCCATCAGCGCGCGCATGGCGCGGGAGGCGCGCCCCTTGGCGCGCGCTTCGAGCAGGCGTCCGAACAGGATGAGCCCAATGATCGCGGTGGAGGTGTCGAAGTAGGTGCCGCCCTCGTGCCCGAACGCCCCGCCGCCGCCCATGCGATGAACGAGGGAGGGGTAGAACGTGACGGCGGCGCTGTAAACGTAGGCGACGGTGGTGCCAAGCGCGATGAGCGTGTGCATGTTGGAGGTGCGGTGTCGCAACGCGCCCCACGCGCTCTCGTAGAACTGGCGCCCCGCCCACAACTGCACCGGCGTCGCCAGCGCGAGCGCGATGAAGTTGACCGCCCGCATGCCGATGGCGTCGGCTACCGCCGGCACGAACATGAGCGCCATGATGACGGCGGCGGCCCCCAGGCTGAGCACCGTCTTGACGCGCAGGCTCCGAATCTCCTCCGTCCGCGCCAGGCGCTCGACCTCGACCGTTAGCGAATCGGCCGCATCGAGCGAGGTGACGTCGTGGCCCGCCGACGACACCGCCTCGAGCAGGGTCTCCGCCTCGACCAGGCCGCGCACCACGCGCACCAGCACCTGTTGCGTCGCCGGGTTGGCCGACGCGTCGAGCACGCCATCGACCGCCTTGAGCCGCGACTCGATCGCGCGGGCCGAGGCAACATCGTCCAGGCCCTTCACCAGCAAGCGTATGTCGTCGCTGCCGACGCCATAGCCAACGCCGCGGACCGCCTTCACCAGCTCGATTACCGGCACCCGCGGCGCGTAGGCGACCGACGCCGTTTCCAAGGCGAGGTTGACGTTCGCCTCGGAGACGGCGGGGAGGTGCCGCAGCGCGCCTTGCACCGTGCTCACGCACGACGCGCACGTCATACCCTCGATGGGCAGCGTGATGCGCCGGACTTCGTCTCGAGTCTTCGGTTGCTGTGCGGTGGTCATCGTCGGTTCCTAGCGCTTCGAGACCGAGTAGAGGTCCATCAGCTCGTCGATCAGGTGGTGCTCGCGGCCCTCGCGGACGCCGTCGACGAGGCAGGTGCGGAGGTGGCCTTCCAGCAGCAGCGCCTCCAGCTTCTCGATTCCACGGCGAATGGCGTGCGTCTGCTTCAGCACGTCGACGCAGTAGGTGTCGGCCTCGACCATGCGGCGCACGCCATCGAGGTGCCCGCTCAGGTAGTTCAGGCGTTTCAGCGCCTCGGCCTTCGTTTCCCGCAGCATGGGGCACCGCCTTCCGTGTCGCTTATACCCCTACCCAGGGGGTATGGGTCACTATCAGCGTACACCGCCCGGCGGCGCGGGTCAACACCGGGGCGATCCGCTATACTCCCGCGGACATGAGCGACGACATGATGGACCAAGCATGGTTTCGCATCGGCATCGGCGTGGCCGTCGGCCTGCTCGCCAGCGCCGCGCTGCTCATGACGCTCGCGGTGCTGCGCGTC
>VGZX01000041.1 GCA_016872415.1 SAR202 cluster bacterium
GTCCCGCCGGCGGCCGCACGCTGGGGGCCGCCCGCGCCAGCGCCGCCGTCACCTCGCGCAGCGCGGCCAGGTCGCGCTGACAGGCGTCGCACCCGGCCAGGTGCTCCTCGAAGGCCCGTTCCTCGTCGCGGCCCAGCGCGTGCAGCGCGTAGCCGTGCAGCAACAGGTCGAACTCGTTGTGGTTGGTCATGGCTTGCCCAACGTCGCCCGTCCGCCCAGCGCGAGCCGCAGCTTGCTCATGCCGATGCGGATGCGGCCCTTCACCGTGCCCAACGGCACGCCCTTCGCCTCCGCGACCTCGCGGTAGGTGAGGCCTCCAAATTAAGCCAGCTCGATTGCCTCCCGTTGGTCTCGCGGCAGCAGCGCCAACGTCTCCCGCAGCGACTCGTTGTCGAGCGCGCGCAGGGCGTCCCCGGCCACGTCCGACGACGGCCCCGCCTCCGTGGCCGCCTCGACCACCGCGTCCAACGTGGCGAGGCGGCGGCGCTCGCGCAGCGCGTCAACCGCGCGGTGGTGGGCAGTCGCCAGCAGCCACGAGCGCACGGTGCCCCGCGACTGCTGGTAGGTCCCCGCGTTACGCCATACGCGCAAGAACGTGTCTTGGACTACGTCCTCGGCGGCGGACGCGTCGGCCAGCATGCGGACGGCAAGCGAGTAGGCAGCGGTGGCGTAGCGGTCGTACAGCTCGCCGAGCGCGCGGTCGTCGTGGCGCGCGATGCGCTCCATCAGCTGTTCGTCGGTTGGCGGGGGCAGCGGCGTTGCTCCGGTGAGGGTGCGTGGGCATCGGGATTATCGCCCGATGTGCATACGATCAAAAAGTGGGGAGCGATGCAGTCGCGTTCCATGTGGATGACGATGGAGACGGCCGTGCCGGATGTGGGGCCGCCGCTCGACGCGCTTAGCCGCCGGGCAGCTCCACCGCGTCTCCGGAAGCGGGTCGCCGGCTGTCGCGGTCGGGCATCAGGCGCACCAGCGGCAGGCTTGCGAGCACGAGGACGCTCATGCCCAGGAGCACGTACCGCATCGCCGCGGCCTTGTCGTCGAAGAGGCTCAGCACCAGCGCGATCGTCGCCGTGCTGCCGATGCCGCCAATGCTGCGGAACATGCCGCGCAGCCCCGCGGCGGCGGCGATGTTGCCCGGGGTGATGTCGAGCGCGGCATTGTTCGCGGCGGGGTTGGTCATGCCGGCGCCCTCGCGGCCGCGCCGCCGGTTAGCGAACCCGCTTGATCGGCGCGATGTCCGGCGACGTTAGGAAGCGGGTGGCCGCGTCCTCGAACTGGCGCGGCGCGTGGCCCTGCGGGTTCTCGCCGCCATCGTAGATGACCGCCAGGCGCGGGTGGGGCGTCAGGTCGTATTGCTCGATGCCGTACTGCACCAGCAATGGATCCGCGTTGTCGCCCCAGACGTGCAACACCGGCATGTGCATCGTCGGCAGCAGATGCCGCGGGCTGTACCGCTCGCGGACGCCGAGGTCGCCCACGTAGTCGCGGATGGCGATGAAGGCCGCGTCGCGGCCGGGACGCCGCACGCGCCGCTCCAGCTCGTCCAGCATCTCCTCGGTCACGCGCACGTCGCCGCGCCACAGCGTCTCGTGGATGGCGCGCATGCGCGCGCGGTCGGGCAACTGGAACGCCCCGGTGAGGCCGCTCGGCGGGGGATTGAGGCCGGCGTTGACGACCAACACCAGGCGCCGCACCAGCTCCGGGTGTTGGTGCGCGAAGAACATCGCGCTCCAGCCGCCGAGGCTCTGGCCGATGACGTCGACCTGGCCCAGCCCCAGCGCCCGCGTGAATTGCGCCAACGTCTCCGCCCATCGCTCGAACGAATAGCCGGACGCGGGCAGGTCGCTCAGGCCCCAGCCCGGCATGTCCAGGCTGTAGACGTGCAGGTGCTTCGCCAGCGCGTCGTAGTTGTTGATCCACTGGTCGGCGGCCATGGTGATGCCCAATCCGTGCACCAGCACGACGGGACGCCCTTCGCCCCTTTCGAGGTAGCGGATGTTGAAGCCGTTGGGCAGCTTGACGTAGCGGTCGGTCAGGTCGGCGCGGAGCGACACGGCGGCACCTCGCGGCGGTTGGATTGCCGTGGATGGTACATGACGCGGCAGCCGCCGGAACAGGAGCGCGTCGCGCCGCTCGCGCGTGGCCTGGTGGCGCCAGGCCGCCGTCGTTTGGTATCATGCAATCCGTGACATGGCGATGAAGCGGGCACGCATCGGTGAGGAGCACTCACATGGCCCGATGGCAACTGGTCACCGCCCACGGAGCGATCTTCCTCTACCTCGCGGAGAACCCGCAGGCGACCGCGCGTGAAGTCGCCATCGCCTCCGGGCTCACGGAGCGGACGATTTTCCGCGTAATCCGCGACCTGCGCGACGCGGGCTACATCGCGGTCACCCGGCTTGGGCGCGCCAACAAGTACCAGGTCAACCACGAAGCGCCGGTCCGATGGCCGCTGCCCGCGTCGGGCACGGTTGGCAGCTTCTTCGCGACGCTGGCTGGCAACACCGCCGAAGCCTACCGGGCCGAGCGTTTGCGCGACTCCAGCGCCAACCCCAGCCGCCAGCACCCCGGCTAGCCCATCGCGAGGCCGGGGCCGCTCAGTCGCGCAGCAGCGCCTCGACGATCCGTTCCGCGCCACGCAGCGCGTCGTCCGACGGCCGTGCCGTGTAGTGGAACGCGACCGAGCCGATGAGCGTGCCGCCGTCCACCAGCGGCACCGCATGCACGAGCAGTAGCGGAACTTCCCGTGCGCCCGCGAGAAGCGTTCCAGATCGTCGAGGCGCTCCGGCGTGGCCGGGAGGTAGCGCATCGCGCTCAGGCCCGAAGGAATGCCAGCACCTCGCGGTTGTAGTCGTCGGGCTGCTCATAGGGCGCCCACGACCCGCAATTGTTGAGGATAACCAGGCGAGAGTCGCCGATGTAATTCAGGATCATGATTGCCTGCTCCACGGGCACCATGCGGTCGTGGCGGCCGTGGATGATGAGCGTCTTGTGCTTGATGCAGGGCAGGTCGGCCATGTTGGAGTGCGGCATGCTCACCGAATCGCGCCGCGCCGCCACGTGGTCCGGGTGGTCCAGAAAGTTCCGCAGCAGGTAGTCCACCAGTTCGTCGGTCACGAGCGACTGGTCGTGGAAGTTGACCTCGAGGTACTCGCGGAACGTCTCCCGCGTGGGGTTGTTGAAAGCCTTGCGGGTGACGCGGCTCATCTCCGGCGGGCGGTTCGCCAGCAGGTAGGGATCGCCGCCGGTGGAGGCGTGGCAGCCGCCCACCACCAGGCGCCGCACGCGCTCTGGGTGGCGCAGCGCGAAGTCGATGGCGGTGGTGCCGCCGACCGAGTTGCCGACGAAATGCGCCTGGCGTATGCCCAGCGCGTCGACCAGCGCCAGCACCGCCCGCGCCTGCACGTCGTGCACCGGCTCGTGGAAGGTGACGGGCCCCGTCTTGCCATAGTTGACCAGGTCCATCGCGATGCAGCGGAAGTGCCGCGATAGCGCCGGCAGGGTCTTCGAGTAGTGCAGCCAGGCCGTGCTCGCCGGCCCATTAGACGGCCCCGCCGGCAGCAAGACGACCGGCTCGCCCTGCCCGGCCTCGTGATAGTGGATGGGCATGCCGTTCACGGTGACCGTCTTGCTGGTGCTGGCCTCGGTGAGCGCCGGCGTGGTCGTCATCGCGCGCCTCGAATGCGGTTTGATCTGGCGCTACTTTACTCCGCGCCGGAGGGCGGGCAAAGCCCGGCGGCACGCCGTCTTCCACGCCAAGGGAAAGCGGGGGATATCGCGCTGCCGTCGCGCGGGCGGCTAGAATGCGCCCAACCCAGCGAGGAGGCCCTCCGTACCCTACGATCTGCTGCTCACCGGCGCGCGCGTCATCGACCCCGGACGCGCCGTCGACGCCAATCTCGACGTCGCCGTCAACGGCAACCGCATCGCCAAGGTCGCCGCCGGCATTCCCCGGACCGAGGCGAAGCAGTGGTATGACCTGCGCGGGAAGATCGTGACGCCCGGCCTCATCGACGTCCACGCGCACATCTTCGAGCACGGCACCGACATCGGCATGGACCCGAACCTGGCGGGCGTGAAGTCGGGCGTCACCACCATCGTCGACGCCGGGAGCGCCGGCAGCGGCACCTACGACGGCTTCCACCACTACATACTGCCCCGGTCGCACGCGCGCGTCCTCAGCATGATCCACCTTGGCCGCGGCGGCCTGGCCTACATGCCCGAGATCCGCGATGCCAAAGACATCGACATCGACGCCACCGTCGCCATGGTGAACAAGCACCATGGCGAAATCCTGGGCATCAAGGTGCGCGCCGTGGGCCCCGCCGTGCGCGAAATGGGCGTCGACCTCATCAAGAAGGCGCGCGAGGCGGCGAAGGCCAGCGGCACGCGCGTGATGGTGCACATCGGCGACCCGCTCTGGAAGGTCGAGCCCACGCTCACGGCGCGCCTGCTGCCCCTGTTGGAGCCGGGCGACATCGTGACGCACCTCTACACCGGCGCTCCGGGACGCCTCGTCGACGACAACGGCAAGGTGCTGCCGGAGATACTCGACGCGCAGCAGCGCGGCCTGATCTTCGATATCGCCCACGGCCGCTTCAACATGAACTTCGACGTGGCGCGCCGCCTCATGGACAAGGGCATCGTGCCGCTCACCGTCTCCACGGACCTCACGCCAGGTGGCCGCGACGACATGCTGAAGTCGATGAACCACGTCATGAACAAGTTCCTCGCGCTCGGCTTCAGGCTCGACCACGTCATCCGCATGGCGACCTACAACGCCGCCGAGCTCATCGGCATGCGCGACGACCTCGGCACGCTGGCGGAGGGCACGACGGCCGACATCACTGTACTGGAGGAGCACGAGGGCGACTGGACCTTCACCGACTCGCAGCGCGGCACGCTCAAGGGCACGAAGGCGCTGGCGCCGGTGCTGACGTTCAAGGACGGCGTGCGCTACGACGTGGAATATGGCCCGTTCCCGTGGGGCTGGCTCCCTAACCCGCGGCCGTAGCGCGCCCGCGCCACGCGGTCCACGCACCGGCGCCCGTGGCGAGGGGCGAGTGCCCGCCGCCGGTCGGCCACGACATGACGGACTCGGGCAAGTTCGGCGGCGCACCGTTCTGGGTGCCGCCCGGCGGCACGCCGGAGGACGGCGAGGGCCTGCCGCGACGCGCCGCGCGGCCCCGCTTTTTTCGCGGATGGTGTACCCTACAGCGTCAAGCGTGACCGAGAACGTCAACCGCCGGCCCCATGCGCCGAGCACCGACATCGCGATGGATGGAGGACCGCCTTGGTGACTTCGACGATCAAAATCCAGCGGACGGAACACCCGAAGCAGCGGCCCCTGGACAAGGATCTCGGCTTCGGCACGGTGTTCACCGACCACATGTTCATCGCCAACTACGACGAGGGCCAGGGCTGGCACAGCCCGCGCGTCGTGCCCTACGGCCCGCTGGAGCTGGACCCGGCCACCGCCGTCTTCCACTATGCCCAGGGCATCTTCGACGGCCTGAAGGCATTTCGCGGCGTGGACGACAAGGTGCGCCTGTTTCGGCCGGACCGCCATGTGCAACGCATGAACGAGTCGGCGGCGCGCCTTTGCATCCCGCCGCTGGACCCGGAGCTGGCGCTGGACTCCATCGCCTCGCTCGTCGCGACCGACCGCGACTGGGTGCCGCGCACCATCGGCACCTCGCTCTACATCCGGCCGACGATCATCGCGACGGAGCCGTTCCTGGGCGTGCGCGCGGCTAAGTCCTACATCTACTTCGTCATCATGTCGCCGGTGGGGGCCTACTACCCGAAAGGGATGGCGCCGGTGGACATCCGCGTGGAGGAGCAGTTCGTGCGCGCGGCCATCGGCGGCCTGGGCGGCGTGAAGACCGGCGCCAACTACGCGGCCAGCCTCATGGCGAGCGAGCTTGCCAAGCACGAGGGCTTCACGCAGGTGCTGTGGCTCGACGGCGTCCACCGCAAATACATCGACGAGGTCGGCACCATGAACATCATGGTGAAGATCGGCGACGAAATCGTCACGCCGCCGCTGGGGGGCACCATCTTGCCTGGCGTCACCCGTGACTCGGCGCTGACGCTGATGCGGCGCTGGGGCCTGCGCGCGAGCGAGCGCCAGCTGTCGATCGACGAGGTGATCGATGCGCATCGCGCTGGCGAGCTCGCCGAGGTGTGGGGCACCGGCACCGCCGCGGTCATCTCGCCGGTCGGCGAGCTGACGTACAAGGGCCACAGAATGCCGATCAACGGCGGGGGCATCGGCCCCGTCACGCAGCGCCTTTACGACTCCATCGTGGCGATCCAGTATGGCAAGGCGCCCGGCCCGGACGGTTGGACGCTGGCCGTCTAGGCTCGTCTTCACGTCTCGCGACGGACATAAAACGGCCCGTGAGTTCAACACTCACGGGCCGTTCGTTGAAGCCATCGTCCATATCCCGCGAGGCGGGACCGGCCGAGGCTGCCCGGTATGGATCACCCGCAACGCCCTCGCTAGTTTTATCCCGCGAGGGATTCCATCCGCAGGAGAGCCCGCTTCGACCTGGCCTGCTCCTAGCGCGACGATGCGGGTGATGCAGCAGCGGCTTTATGGTCACTAGACACTACTGGATCACCCCCTTTCTACGCCCTATCGGCGCACGACCCATGATAGGCACAACCGGTAGGAGGCACAAGTGGCGTCCGTGCGTTTTGCCTCGAATTCCGAGCAAATGGCCGGGTAATCCCGTTTCGAGCCGCGGCCGCTTCCGCCGCCGGCCGGCATCGCGTCACGAGGCGGAGAGCACCGCGCGCAGGTCCGCGAGCGTCGTGCGGCCCGCCTTGGCGAGCCGCCGGAATTCCGACGCGCGCGCCGCCAGCGAGCCACCGCCGACGCCCAGCGACTTGGCCTGCTCCTCGCGCGCGAACGTGTCGTCCTCCCGTCGCCAGCGGTGCAGCGTGCGGCCCCGTGGCGCGCCGTTGCTCACGGTGTCGAGCTCGAACACCCGGGCCACCCGCCGGCGGATGTTGGGCCAGCCCCCGCCGACGTGCAGCGTGATGACGTAGCCGAAACGCGCGGCGTCGGTGTCGGCGATGCGGCAATAGGCGAACAGCTGCTCGATCGCCTCCTCCGGCTCGCTGGCGTGAATGGTCCCGGCCATCGCGTAGGTGCCCGCCTTCGCCGTCGCGAACGCCTGCCGCGCCGTTGGGCCCCAAAGGTAGTTCGGCATGTGGTTCGAGAACTCGGCGGCCACCAGGTAGCCGCCCGTGGCAGCGCGGGTCAAATCCTCCAGCTGGCCTGTCGCGCCGCTCAGGTGGTGGATGGGCGTGCCTTCCGGCACGCAGTCCAGCACCGCCTCCAGCGTCGTGGTCTTGCCGCCCTGGCTCGGCATCGCCGCGACGAGGAACGACTTGCGCGCCTGGCCGATGGCGCTCATAGTCGCCGCCGTGTCGGCATCGAGCGTGCCGTTGGCGATGAGGTCGAGCAGCGTGAGGTGGCGTGCCGCGCCCTGGCGATACATACCGCCAACGATACGTCGTCGCGCCCCCGGTCGCAAAGGCCGCCAACTGCTCGCAAGTCCGGCTCGCGAGGCGGGCGCGCCACCCGCCCGTGCAACAGGACCGGGTGAACGACGATAATGGGAAACCGTGGGGCGGCGCATCGGTGCCCGCCGGCGCGACGGCCTTCACCCGCGCCGCGCGACGCCATGCCGCCGGCGCCAGCGGGGGTGGCAGATGCAAGCGGCCGCGACCTTGTTCCAAGAACGGCAACGGTTCGATTTTTGGTGGCTGCGCGCGCTCTTCCTGTTGTTCGTGGCGCTGTCGGCCTGGAGTTTCACGCAGCAGATCGTCTTTGGCGTGCCGTGGGGCAACAACCCGGCCCCCGACGGATGGGTCATCGTGCTTGGCGTGATTTGGGGCATCCTGTTCCCCGCGTTCATACTCTCGGTCACGCTGCGCGTGGACGTTCGCGCCGATGGCGTCCGGGTGCGGCTCTTTCCCATCATGTGGCGCCCGCGCGTGATTCCTCCCGGCGAGATCGTGGCGCACGAGGTCGTGACCTACCGCCCGCTGCGTGACTACGGCGGCTGGGGCATACGGCTCGGTCCCAAGGGCATGGCCTACAACGCCGGTGGCAACCGGGGCGTCATGCTCACCCTCGCGCGCGGCCGTCGGGTCCTCATCGGGAGCCGGCGCCCCGAGGAGTTCGCGCTGGCGGTAGAGGCGATGCTGCGCCTGCGCCGCTGATGGGGGCGAGGGGCCCCGCATGGACGGAGACCCCCTCGCGTCGGGCGGTATCGCGCCACGTTAGCGGGCGGGCGTCGGCGTTGGCCTGGCGCCGGGAATCGACGGCTCGCCGTTCCAAGCGCCGTCCTCGCGCTCGACGTAGAACTTGAAGTAGTCCACGTACTGGTCGTACAGGGCAAGGTAGTCCCGGTTATCTGGGTCGTACGGCACGAACAGGCCCTTGTTCCAATGGAACGCAACGATGCGCAGCGTCTCCTCGTCGTCCAGGCCGTGCAGCCGCTTGATGAGGTGGAACGCCGGCACCGCGTAGGCCGTCGAGAAGCGGTCCAGGTTCTGCTCGGGGTCGAAGGAGTCCCTCAGGCGCGACACGTCGCTCATCCGGTTCCACGCCCCGAACCGTTCGAAGTTCATGTCCCAGCCCCATTGCGGGTGCGCGTCGTCGGGCGCCCGCAGGCCGTGCGGGTAGGGCATGCCCGCGTACCAATCCCCCGCCAGCTGCGTCAGGCCGAAGTCCGTGCCCGTGTCGGCGTTTGGGTCGAAGCTCGATTCGCGCTGGACAATCGCGTAGTAGAACCAGCGCGGTAGGTTATATCTTGCCACCGCGCCGCGGATCGCCTCGCCCACTTCGCGCGACGCCTGGTATGGCCGAAAGCCGCCGTCCGGCCGCTGGGTCGCCGTTGGCGCCGGCACCGCCGCCTGCCCCAGCGTCGCCGCATCCGCCGGATGCAGCGCCGACAGCGACAGCGCCAGGAGACCCAACAGCATGCCGGCCATCACCGCGGCAACGGCCCGCCGCGCCGCGCGCGTTCCAGAATGAAACACCACACTCCACCTCCACCGCATTGATTGACCGACCGGGCACAGTGAACCGGACTCACGCCCGACCCGGCACGCCACGCTCGGACGAGCGCGCCTCAACGTTTCGTCGCTCCTTGGGACGATTCGCGGGCCCACCGGAGGCGCGCCGGCGCGCACCGTGGCCCGTGGCGCCGCCGCCTGCTACAATCCCGCAAGACCGCCTCAACGCCGCGCAGGAGACACCGCATGGCAGTCGTCCGCATTGGCATAGGCGCCGCATCGCCCCCGGCCCGCGCCGGGCGCGACACATTCCTCAAATACCTCGACACGCTCGAAGCGCAGGGCTGGGACTCGCTCTGGTTCTCGGACCGCATCGTCGGGCCCGGGTGGGTCATCGACCCCATCGTCGGCATGTCGATGATCGCCGCGCACACCAAGAAGCTGAAGTTCGGCACCAGCGTGCTGCTCATGTCCGTCCGCAGCCCCGTCGCCATGGCGCGCGCGCTCGGCACCATCGACTTCATGTCGAACGGCCGCCTCATCCTCGGCGTCGGCGTTGGGCAAGAGGCCGACACCGAATACGTCGCGATGGGCGTCCGCAAGAACGACCGCGGCAAGCGCCTCGACGAGGCGATCATGCTCATGCGCCGCTTGTGGACGGAAGACAAGGTCACCCATGCCAGCCCGTTCACGAGGCTCGCGGACGCGCAGCTCTACCCGAAGCCGGCGCAAGCCAACGTGCCCATCTGGATCGGCGGGCGCACCGAGGCGGCCATCAAGCGCACCGGCCTCATGGGCGACGGCTGGCTGCCGACGCAGGTCACGGTGGACGAGGTCGCGCGCGGCATCGCCCAGGTGCGGCGGTACGCGGCGGACGCGGGACGCCAGGTGCCGGACGACCATTTCGGCGTGCAGCTCGGCTGCTACATCGTCGAGAATGGTCCCGTGCCGATGGACAAGGTCGGCCAGCACCTGCTGCGCCGCCGCACCGACGTCGGCCTGGAGCAGCTGCACCTGCTGGGCACCGCCGAGCAGGTCAACGCGCGCCTGCGCGAGCTGATCGACGCCGGCGCCACGAAGTTCGTGCTCAACCCGGCGTGCGGCATGGACGAGCTATGGCGGCAGCTGGAGTTGCAGTCCGAGCTGGTGGTGCGGCCGTGGCATGCGAAAAAGGACGCCGTTGGCGCGGGCTGAGGAAGGCGGCGCGAGTGTGGCCTCGCCGCCGACGGCGTCCGTCGGCCACCGCAGCCGGGATCGCATCGCGGGCAAGCAATCGGATAGCGCAGGAGTGAGTTTCGCAATGGTCAAGGTCGGCATCATCAACGTCACCGGCTATGCGGGCGTCGAGCTCGCGCGCTTCCTATCGCGCCACCCCGACGCCGAAATCGTCAGCGTCACGGGGCGCTCCGCCGCCGGGCAGAAAGTGTCGGACGTATTCCCCCACCTCGCGGGCGAGGTCGCCGACATGACGATCACCCCGGAGGTCACGGAGAGCGTCGACGTCGTCTTCTCCGCGCTGCCGCAGGTGGAGAGTGCCAAGGTGTGCGTGCCGTTCGTGCGTAACGGCACCAAAGTCATCGACATCAGCGCCGACTTCCGCCTGCACGACCCCGCCGTCTACCAGCAGTGGTACAAGGCCGAGCACCCCGCGCCCGACCTGCTCGAAACGTCGGTCTACGGCCTCACCGAACTCGACCGCGAGGGCATCGCCGGCGCCGACGTGGTCGCGAACCCCGGCTGCTACCCCACCGGCGCCATCCTCGGCCTGGCGCCCGTCGTGAAGGCCGGCCTCGTGAAAGACCAGATCATCGTGGACGCCAAGAGCGGCGTCTCGGGCGCCGGACGCGGCCTCAGCCTCGGCACGCACTTCTCCGAGGTCAACGAGAACGTCTACGCCTACGGCATCGACGGCCACCGCCATCTGCCCGAGATCACGCAAGAGCTGGCCCGCCAGCGCGACGGCTTCGATCCGAAGGTCATCTTCCTGCCGCATCTCATCCCCATGACGCGGGGCATCCTCGACTCCATCTACTGCGACTTCGTGGACGGCGCGTTCAGCGGCCCGGAGCAGGCCGGCAAGGCGATCAAGGAGCTGTACCGCGACTTCTACAAGGGCGAGCGGTTCGTGAAGGTGGTGAACGCGTCGCCGCAGACGAAGCAGACCTGGGGCAACAACGATTGCTTGATTTACCCCACGGTGGACAAGCGCACGGGGCGCCTCATGGTCTTTTGCGCGCTCGACAACCTCGTCAAGGGAGCGGCCGGCCAGGCAATCCAGAACATGAACCTCATGTTCGGCCTGCCCGAGGCCGAGGGCCTGGACTTCATCGCCATCTATCCGTAACCGCCGCGATGCGTAACGCCTCACGGCGCGTTGCGCTACAATGGCCTCGCTGCGGCTTCGTGCCGTGGCCGTCCCGGTGCCGCCCCGCCAGGGAGCGGCGCTGGAGGGGTGGGCCTTCCGTCCCGTGCTCCATGATGCGGCCAGCCGCCGCGACACGTCCGCCCCGGTCGTCTAGAGGCCTAGGACGTCGCCCTTTCAAGGCGAAAACCAGGGGTTCGAATCCCCTCCGGGGCACCATTCATCCCCAGTTCTTGCTCTCTGGCGTGACGTTCGCGCGCGTCTTCACCAGCACGGTGGCATTACTCGCGACGACGTCGGGCGTGCCGTCGCGCTTGGAGAGCGCCGTGTAGGCCGCGCGCCCCCCGGCGGGAGCAAGGCGGGCGAAGGTGTGAATCCGTCTACCCCGCCGGGTGCGCGCCCTCTTGCGGACGCCTCGCGTCGGCGCCGGCTTGCGATGGCGCGCGGTGCGGCATCTTGGCCGCGTGCATGTGGGCGTCCAGGCGGCGCAGCGGGCTCCACGCCAGCGTCAGTGCGACGGTGACGGCCAGCAGCCCGCCGCCGCTCAACGCCAGCGCGCCGCGCAGACCAATGGCGTCGGCCAGCGCGCCGATGGGCAGCGTGCCGACGAACATCATCGAGGCGCCGCCCAGCAGGAAGCTCGCCATGCGCCCCTGCAAGTCGCCGGGCACGGTGAGCTGGATGATCGAGTTCATCAGCGAGATCACCATGGTGCTCGCCAGGCCCAGCAGCCCGATCGCCAGCAGCGTCACCGGCAGCCAGGGCCCGAGCGCGAACGCTATCACCGCCAGCGGGAACAGCAGCGCCTGCGCGATGAGCAGCTGCGTCTTGCGGCGCGTGTCGCCCATGGTGACGAGCGCGATGCTGCCGATGATGGCGCCGATGCCCGTCGCGGTGAACAGCAGGCCGGTGCCGTCGGCGTCGAAGCCCAGCACCTCCTTGCCGAACGCGGTGGTGAATTGGATGTAAACCATGCCGAACATGCCCATCGACAGCCCCAGCAGCGTGATCGCCAGCATGGCGGGCGTGGCGCGGACGTAGCGCGCCCCATGCGCGAGCTCGCCCAGCGTCGACACCCGCCGCGCGGGCCCCTTGGTCACGGCGGCCTGGCTCACGCTGCGCGAGCGCGCCCGGAATCTGCGCCGCCACGCCGACGCCGGCCAACCCGAGTCGCCCTCGGCCAGGGCCTAGGTCCTGGCCGCGCCAGCGGACTGCCTACGCGCGGGCGGCGGGCGGCTCGTTCCACCCGCGCCCGGTGACCATGCCGCGCACGTAGCCGATTGAGCCGGTGTGCTGCATGAACCCCGTGAGCATGTTGATGAGGAGCCGCGCGCCGGTGAGCGTGCCATAGGGCACCACGAACTCCCGCGCCAGGTGCGCCTCCGTCACCATGCCCAGGCGGCGCATCGCGGCGCGGTGCGCGGCGGCCGCGTAGGGCCGCAGCAGCCCCACGTCGGGCCGGAATGCCGCCACCATCTCCGGCGTGTCGCGGTAGCCCGTCGCCTCCGCGCTCATGCCGTAGCGGCCGGCCCAGCCCTCGCTCGCCCACGCCTGGGGCTCGCCCGTCAGCGCCCCCGTATACACGTCCTTCCACCGGCTCAGGCTCCACGCCATCCATGCGATGGAATTCGACTCCGGCGTCGGCAGATAGTAGAGCTGATCGGGCCGCAGCCCCTCGATCGCGCGCGTCACCGTCTCGAAGCATCTTTCCATTCCCGCCGCGATGGCCCACACTTGCGGGGCCGTCGGTGTCGGTATCATGTGGTTTCCTTTCGAGGTTGTTGTCGGAGCCGTTATACAATCGCCGGCCCCATTGGCCTAGCCCGTCGCGCCGCCGGCGCACCGGAGGAGATTCATGGTCAAGAGCATCTGGGTGGACTATCTCGGCGCCGAGATCAAGTTCGTGCAGGGGCGGAAACATCGCAGCCGCGTCGCGGAAGCCGGCCGCGACCATGCCGAAACCCTCGTGATGGTGCATGGCGGCGGTGGGCACCTGGAAACCTTCGCCCGCAACGTCGTGCCGCTCGCCAGGCACATGCGCGTCGTCGCCGTCGAAATGCTGTGGCACGGGCTGTCGGATTGCCCTCCCATCGGCGAGAGCACGTTGGCCCAGGTGACGGAGCAGGTGCTGGACATCATCGACACCATGGGGCTGGGCAAGGTGTGGCTGCACGGCGAGGCGGGCGGGGCCAGCGCCATCACACCGCTCGTGCTGGACCACCCGGAAAGGCTGAAGGGCGTGATTTGGGAGACCGGCATCGGCATGGCGTTCAAGGAGGGCGGCATCGAGCCCCCGCGCGCGCCGGTGGGCGGCATTCCCATGGGCGAGCGCACCTTGCAGCTGCTGGACAACCCCACCTGGCAGGCCGTCAAGGACCGCCTGCTGATGGTGATGCACCACGACCACCCGGAGCGCGTGACCGACGAGCTGGTGGACGTGCGGCTGGCCCACTACAGCCGCCCCTCCACCAACGACGGCCAGCGCCGCTACTACCAATACTCCACCTCCGGCAAGGGTCGCCGGTTCCTGGCGAGCGAGGAGCGGATCGCCCAAATCAAGCTGCCCACCCTGGTGCTCTGGTCGGACGGCAGCGGGGGCAACGGGCCCGACGCGGGGCGGCGCGTGGCATCGCTCATCGAAGGAGCCCAGTTCAAGGTGTTGCGCGACTGCGGTTTCTGGGGACACTGGGAGCACCCCGAGGTGTTCAACGAGGCCGTGCGCCAGTTCGTCATGGGCGAGCGCGTGACGTAGCCGGCTCGACGCGGCGAACGTCTAGTCGGTCCAGCCACGGCCGGTGAGCATGCCGCGTATGTAGGCGATCTGTCCGACGTGCGGCGCGAAGTCCATCAGCATGTGCTCCGGCAGGTCGGCGCCGGCCACCGTGCCATAGGGCGTTTCGTAGTCATGCGCCAGGCTCGCCGCCGTCAACGAGCGGAAGCGTCGCACCGTCGCCGCGTGCGCCGCGTCCGCGTAGCCCCAGAGCAGCGACGGCTCCGGGCGGAACGCCGCGACAGTCGCCGGCGTGTCGCCATAGCCCTCCGCCTCGGTCGGCAGGTCGAAGCGCCCGGCCCAGCCGTCGACGGCCCAGGCGTGCCGCTCGCCGGTCAACAGCGCGGAATAGAGGTCCTTCCAGCGGCTGAGGTGCCAGATGAGCCAGGCGATGGAGTTGGACTCCGGGGTCGGCCGGTAGTAGTAGCCGTCCGGCCGCAAGCCGTCGGTCGCCTGCCGCATCGTGCGGTGCGCCGAATCGAGCGCCGCCATGATGGGCCGCAGTTCAGGCAAGACGTGGGTCGTGCTCATCGGAGCTCCTCGCTCGAGATCGAGGGATTGTATCCGCTCGCCGCGCGATGGAGCCTCGCTGCCGATAGAATCGGGGCATTCGACCAGGAGCAATCTCGATGCCATCCACGCCGGTTTCGTTCTATTCCGACGGACACAAGATCGCCGCAGTGCTGCACACGCCGGAGCACGGCGCCGGGGGGCCGCACCCCGCCATCGTCATGGCGCAGGGCACCGTCGGCCGCAAGGAGCTGTTTGGGTTCCCGCGCATCGCCCAGCGCTTCAACGCGCTCGGCTATGTCACGCTCACGTTCGACTATCGGGGCTTCGGCGAATCCGAGGGCGAGCGGGGCCGGCTGTTCCCCCAGGAGCAGGCCGAGAACATCCGCGATGCCGTCACGTTCCTGGCGCAACAGCCGGGCGTCGACGCGCGGCGCGTCACGGCGTGGGGCACGTCGTTCGGCGGGGCGACGGTGGTGCAAGTGGCGGCGCTCGACCAGCGCATCGCCGCCGTCGTGAGCATCGTCGGCTACGGCGATGGCGAGCGGTGGCTCCGTGGCAAGCGCGCGCCGGAACAGTGGACGTCGTTCGTGGCCCGCATCGCCGCCGACCGCAACGCGCGTGTGCGCTCCGGGGTGTCGGAGCTGGTGCCGCCGGGCGAGGTGTTCGCGCCCGACCCGAAGTCGGCCGAGGTGCGCGCGCGAGTCGTCGGTGGGCCGCCGGGCATGGACGTGCGGATGCCGAGCGTGACGCTCCAGTCCGCCGAGCGGATGCTCGAGTTCAAGCCGGTCGAGCTCGTCGAACGCATCGCGCCACGGCCGGTGCTGTTCGTCGCGGCCGAGCACGATGCGCCCACCCCCGCCGACGGCATCGTCGACCTCTACTGGCGGGCCCGCGGGCCGAAGCGGCTGGAGATCGTTCCGGGCATCACCCACTACGAGGTGTATGCCGGGCCGCACGCCTCCCGCCTGCTCGACTGGACCGACACCTGGCTGCGCGATCACGGCGCCGGCCCGTCCAGCGCGTAGGCGCCGGCGCGCCGCCAAGCGGCGGCCGGCTCGCGTCGGTGGCGCAAGATTCGGATTGCCGCCGGCGCCCGCGCCGCTTAGACTGGGGGCATCGGCCACGCACGAGCACGGCTCCACGGAGAGCGCAATGGCTTCGCTCGGCGCGGCCGCGTGTTGCCATCAACGGATTGAGAGAACCTCGTGTCGCATCATCGGCGGATATTGTGGTCGGGTGGGTTGAGCCTCGTGATTGGAACGCTGGAGACGGGCGCATGGCCGGTGCTGCTGCCGCTCATCGCGCCGGAGTTCGGCGTGTCCACCGTGTCGGTGGCGTGGGTGCTGGTCGCGTTCGGGCTCGGCATGGCGAGCGCCGCGCTCACCGCGGGCCGCATCGGCGACGTGCTGGGCCACAAGCGGGTGGCCGTCGCCGGTTTCGCCCTCGAGCTCGTCTTGCTGTTGCTCTCCATCGTGTCGCCGGTCTTCTGGCTCGTGCTGCCGCTGCGCTTCCTGCAAGGCATCGCGCGGTCGGCGCACATCAACAGCATCGGCGCCCTCATCATGGGCGCCTACCCCAAGGAGCAGCGCGGCCGGGCGGTCGGCATCCGCTTGGGCCTCGCCTACGTCGGCCTCATCCTCGGCCCGCTCTATGCCGGCCTCGTCGCGAACGGCCTCGGGTGGCGCGCGCCATTGCTCGGCATCGCCGCGCTCTACGTCGCGCACACGCTGGCCGTCGTCCTGGCCGTGCCTGCCGACACCGCGGCCCAACGCGTCATGCCGGTGTTGCGCCGCCTGGACTGGCCGGGCGCCTTGGCGTTCCTCGTTTCCATCGCCTCGCTGCTCTACGGCGCCCAGCTGCTGCGTCGTGGCGGCTCGTTGCCGCAAGCGGCGGCCTTCGTCGCGTTGGCGCTCGCGGCCTTCGCGGCCGCCATGGCATTCGAGCGTCGCGCCAAATCGCCGGCGCTGAACCTGCAAGTCCTCGGCACGCCCATTTCGTCGTCGGCATTCGCCAGCCTCATCTCCTTCAGCGCGGCGTTTGGCGCCGTCACCTTCCTCATGCCCTTCTTCATGCAGCGGGGGCTCGGCTGGACGGTGGCGGTGTCGGGTGGCGTGCTGGTCACGCTCAACCTCGTGCAAGTGTTCGGCGCCCCGCTCATGGGCCACCTGGCCGACCGCGGCGGCACCAGGTTGCTCGTCACCGTGGGGTCCGCGTTGGTCGTGCTGGGGCTGCTGCTGGCGTCGCGCCTCGGCCACGACACGCAGGCGTGGCAGGTGGTGGCCGTCATGCTGCTGCTTGGCCTGAGCCAAAGCCTGTTCGAGACGCCGATCAACCGCATCTTCTACGACGCCGTGCCCGCCAATGCGCTGGCATCGGCGGCGGCGTTCGGCACCGTCGGCCGGCAGATCGGCCTGGCGCTGGGCGGCGCCCTGGGCGCCGCGCTGCTGGCGTCGCGCGCCGACGGTTCGACCGTTGCGGGCGTGAGCGCCGCGCTGGTCACGAT
>VGZX01000042.1 GCA_016872415.1 SAR202 cluster bacterium
CGGCGGCCCCAGCCGGGGTGGCCGGCCCGGCGGTGGCGGCAGACCCGTGCCCGGCACCGGACGTCCTTCGGCTGCCGATGGCGGCGGCCGCCCTGCCCCCGGCACGGGACGTCGCGGCGACGACGACGAATAACGGCGCACCAGGTATCTCCGATCCGACCTGGCCTGGTGGCTGTCGAGAGGAGGAGGAATGGTGCGGACCAAGCACGTACCGCTACGCAGTTGCATTATCTGCGGCACCAAGGCGGCGAAGCGCGAGCTTGTCCGTGTGGTGCGCACACCCGAGGGCGAGTGCCTGATCGACCCGACGGGCAAGCGCAATGGGCGGGGCGCGTACCTCTGCCACGACCCGGGGTGCTGGAACAAGGCCTTCAAGGGCAACCGGCTCTCCAAGGCATTGCAGGTCGAGATCGCGGAGACGGACCGCGCCCGCCTCGCAGCCCATGGCGAGGCCCTGGCCGCCGCGTCCGTCGGTGAAAAGCAGTAGCGAGGAGGGGAGAAAGACATGGTAGACCAGCAGACGGGCACGAGGAAGGTAACTCTCCGCGCACTCCACATTCCCGAAGCCGTCACCGTGGGCGCCCTCGCGGAGCGCATGCACGTCGAACCCGTTGCCGTCATCAAGCAGCTCATGCGGGCCGGCATCTTCGCCAACATCAACCAGGTCGTCGACTTCGAAACGGCGGCCGTCACCGCGCGCACCTTCGGGTTCGCCGCCCGCCGCCCCGAGGAGTCCAAGTCGAACGGCGCCGCCGTCGCGGAAGCGCCGCAGGCCGCCGCCGAAGACCTCGCCAAGCTCAAGGAGCGTCCTCCCGTCGTCACCATCCTCGGCCATGTCGACCACGGCAAGACCACGCTGCTCGACGCCATCCGCAAGGCCAACGTCGCCGCGAAGGAAGCCGGCGGCATCACCCAGCACATCGGCGCCTACCAGGTCGACTACAAGGGCCACCCCATCACCTTCCTTGACACCCCGGGCCACGAGGCGTTTACCGCCATGCGTGCCCGCGGCGCCCAAGTCACCGACGCCGCCATCCTCGTCGTCGCCGCCAACGATGGCGTCATGCCGCAGACCATCGAGGCCATCAACCACATCAAGGCCGCGAAAGTGCCCATCGTCGTCGCCATCAACAAGATGGACACCGTCGACGCCGACCCCGACCGCGTCCGCCGCCAGCTCTCGGAGCACGACCTCGTCGTCGAGACGTGGGGCGGCGATGTCATCGACGTGGAATGCTCCGCGAAGACCGGCAAGGGGCTGGACGACGTGCTGGAAAGCATCCTCGTCGTGTCCGAGGTCGCCGAGCTGCGTGCAAATCCCGATCGCCCGGCATCCGGCGTCGTCGTCGAAGCCCGGCTCGACAAGAGCCGAGGCCCGGCCGCCACGGTGCTGATCCAGAACGGCACCCTCCACCTTGGCGACCATGTCGTCGTCGGCACCGTGCGCGGCAAGGTCAAGGCGCTCACCAGCGACTCCGGTCGTCGCCTGCGAAGCGCCGGCCCATCGACCCCCGTCGAACTGCTGGGCCTGAGCGAGCTGCCCCAGGCCGGCGACAAACTCAACGCCGCCGCCGACGAGCGCTCCGCCCGCGAGATGCAGGCCGAGCATCAGCGCGCCGCCGAGGCCCGCCGAGCCCGCGGCCTCACGCTTGAGGAGTTCGGTTCCCGCAAGTCCGCCGGCCAGGTGAAGGAGCTGAACCTCGTCATCAAGACGGACGTGCAGGGCAGCATCGACGCCATCCGCCACGCCGTCGAGCAGCTCGGCACCGAGCAGACGCAGGTCCGCATCCTCCATGCCGCTACCGGCTCCGTCACGGAGAGCGACGTGCTCCTCGCCGCCGCGTCGCAGGCCATCATCGTCGGGTTCAACGCCAAGCCCGAGCCGGGCGCCCGCCGCATCGCCGAGCAAGACGGCGTCGACATCCGCGAATACGGCATCATCTACCGCCTCGTCGAAGACATGCAGGCCGCCATCGCCGGCATGCTTGAACCCGTCGTCAAGGACGTCGTCGAGGGCAAGGCGGAGGTGCGCCAGGTCTTCGAGCTGAAGAAGGGCCGCACCGTGGCCGGCAGCTACGTGCTCGACGGCCAGCTCAGCCGAGGCGCGCTCGGCCGTGTGCTGCGGGGCGGCAAGCAGGTCCACGATGGCCCCATCGCCGGCCTGCGCCGCTTCAAGGACGACGTTCGCGAGGTGAAAGCCGGCTACGAGTGCGGCATCACACTGGAAGGGTTCGACGCCTTCCAGGTGGGCGACATCATCGAGGCGCACCGCCAGCAGAAGGGCTCCTAGCCCTCCGCCGGCCGGTGCCGCTCGTGTTGTTTCATCCAGCCCGCTGGGGGTGCGCCATGACACGCCGTATGGACCGCGTTGGCGGTCTGTTGCACGAAGAGATCAGCAAACTCATCGCGACCGAGCTGCGCGACCCGCGCCTGCGCGCCATGGTCACGGTCACGGGTGTCCGCATGTCGGTCGACCTTGAGCACGCCACCGTCACCATCACCGCCCTCGGCGACGAGCAAGAACGGAAGGACGCCCTCAAGGGATTGGAGTCCGCCAAGGGCTTCCTCCGGCGCGAGCTCGCCCAGCGCGTGGAGCTGCGCCACATACCCGACCTCCGCTTCGTGCTGGACACCGCGCTGGTGGAGGGCAACCGCGTGCTCGCGATGATGGACCGCATGCGACAGGAGCGTCAGACGAATGGCTAGGCCCGAGGCCCACGGCATCATCAACCTCGACAAGCCGGTCGACGCCACGTCGATGGACATGGTGCGGCTTGCCAAGCGCGTCACCAAGGTCAAGCACGTCGGTCATGCCGGCACGCTCGACCCCATCGCCAGCGGCGTCCTGCCCATCTGCTTCGGCCAGGCCACCCGCCTCATGGAGCACATGGTCGGCGGCCGCAAGGTCTACCGCGCCGGCATCACGCTCGGCGTCTCCACCGACACCTACGACGCCCAGGGCAAGCCCGTGCGGACGGCCGACCCCGCCGGCGTGACGCGCGACCAGGTCGAGGCGCTGCTGCCGCGTTTCGTCGGCAAGATCATGCAGCGCCCGCCCATGTACAGCGCCCTGAAGCACGACGGCCAGCGCCTCTACGACCTCGCCCGCGACGGCGTCGAGGTCGAGCGCGACGAGCGCGAGGTCGTCGTCTACCGACTTGCGCTCGTGGACTGGGCGCCGCCGCTGTTCACCATCGAGGCCGAGTGCGGCCGCGGCTTCTACGTCCGCACCTTGGCCCACGACCTCGGCGAGGCCCTGGGCTGCGGCGCGCACATGAGCTCGCTCGTCCGCACTCGCGCCGGCCACTTCGCCATCGAGGACTCCATCACGCCCGACCGGCTTGAGGCCGCCGGCGCCGACGGCTCCTGGGAGGACTTGCTCGTGCCGCCCGACGCCGCCGTGCTCGACATGGAGGCGCTGGTCGTCGAGTCCGCCGCCGAGCGCCACCTGCGTAACGGTCAGGCCGCCACGCTGCGGAACACCAGCATGTACGTCCAGCACCTCGAACCGCGCCGCGCCTACAGCCACGACGGCCGCTTCCTCGGCATCATCCGATTCAACCGCCCGGTGAACCAGTGGCAGCCGGAGAAGATGTTCTCGCTGCCCGAGCCGTCGCGGTACGCCCCCGTCGTGCGCTAAGACGCCGAGCCCGCCGGTGTCGCGGTGCCGCTCGGCGCCACCCGCGCCGGCGCCGTGTCCAGCGCGCCACGTCCCGCCAGCACGAACAGCCGCCCCGCTGTCACGCCCACCCACAGCAGCGTTGCCGCGAAGAACGCCCGCTGCCACACCCCCGCGATGCCCGGCCACCAGTCGGCCTGGAACGGCACCACGAGCGCGGCCGTCAGCACGCCCATCGCCAGCGAGAAGACGCGCCACCCCCGCCACCGCGGATCGCGCCGCAGCAGATACGGCACCAGCAGCGTCATCGTCATGATCGCGCTGAAGCCGACGCGCCCCACCACGTCGTGCCAGACGTTCTCCGTCACGCCGAGGATCACAGCCGTCGACTGGTCGGTGAACACGGTCGCGAGCACCGCGCCGCCGCCGTACACCACCACCAGCCCCCAAACGAGGCGGCCGCCCAGCCCGCCGATCGCGCGCAGCAGCAGCGGCCCCAGCGGCTGCATCATGACGCCATAGGCCACGAACCCGGCATTCACGATGGCCGGGTGCGGCATGCCCGGCGCCGCCAACTGGCTCACCGTTTGGCCCGCGCTGCTGTAGCCGTCGGTCAGCAGCGTGGCGACCGCCGCCGACTCGGCGAACGCGATGGGCGCGGCCGCCACGCACAGGGCAAGCATCCGTAGGAACCGCGATCGCGGGCTCATAGCGCGCGCACGCCCGCATACATGGCGCTAACCCCGGCGACCAGCACCAGCGCGAGCGTCAGCTTGCGGAACCGCGCCGCCGGAACGCGGCCGTGCAGACGGATGCCGAGCACCACCCCAAGGACCGCCGCCGGCATCGTCATCATGCCCAGCGTCGCGCGGTCCACCGTCATCACGCCCGTCGAGATGAACGACACGATGGCGATGTACGTCATCACGTTGAAGAACGCCACGATGTTCGCCCGGAACTCCCGCGGGTCCATCCCCTGGTTCGCGAAGAACAGGATGACCGGCGGCCCCGCCGCGCCGATCGAGCCGCTCAGCAGCCCGCTCGCGCCGCCCACCACGCCCGAGGCGACGGACTCGTTGCGTATCGCCTTTCGGAACCCCGTGAGCATCGCGATGCCCGTCAGTGTCACCATCGCGCCGATGAAAACCCGCAGCGGCCCCGGGTCCACCGCCCGCAGGATCAGCGCGCCGAACGGCGTCGCCACCGCGCCCGCGAGCGTCAGCAGCCAAATCCGCCCCGGTCGCACCGACTTGCGCGCGTCGAACAGCACGATGCCGTTCAGCGCGACATTGTGTACGATCACGGCCGTGATCGCCGCCTCCGGCTCCAACAGCAGCGCCAACAACGGAATCGCGAGGATGTTGTAGCCGAACCCGGTGACTCCGTTGACGATGGCGGTGCCGAAGATGAGCATGAGCGCGGCGATGAGGATCGGCAGCTCAGGCATTGCGGCGAAGGATAGCGCATCGCCCTGGCGAATCCCATCCGCGAGCGGCCCGTTTCCGCGCCGCTTCCAGGCGCCGCCCGCGCGTCAGCGCGCCTTCGCCACCTCGGCCAGCAGCGACAGCGCCCGCTCGCGCGAGCCCACGGCGTCCGCTCCCGCCGGCACCACCGTCACCAGCAGCTCGCCGAAGCCCCACTCGCTCAGCTCGCGCAGCCGCATCGCGACCTGCTCCTCGCCGCCCGACACCACCACCGCGTCGATCATCGCATTGCTCCACGTCCCCTCGCGCGCTTCCGGGTGGCCCGACGCCGCGAACATCTCCTGGTAGTTGAACGAGCGGGGGTACGTCGCCAGCTGCTCGCGCACGGCGGCGCGCACCTCGTTCACGTCGCCGTGCACGCACACGGGCACGTGCGCCACCAGCGGCGGCGCCGGCCGCCCCGCCCGCGCCGCCCCGGCTCGCAGCGCCGGCAGCGCCTTGTCCCGCAGGTAGGCGTGCGGGCTCACCCATGAAATGGCCCCGTCCGCCAGCTCGCCGCACACCTCATACGATGCCTCGCGCAGCGCGGAGGCCATCACCGGCACGTCGGGCAGCGGCCGGGCGATCGAGGCGGCCGCCTTGTAGACCTTGCCACTGAAGTCGACGTTGCCGTCGCGCAGCAACCGCCGGGCCACGGTGACATATTCGCGCAGGTTGCGTACCGGCGCCTCGTACTTGAAGCCGAAGATGCCCTCGACCGCCGGCCGGTGGCTGGGGCCGACGCCGACCCGGAACCGCCCCGGCGCCAACTGCGCGATGACCTGCGCCTGCTGCGTCGCCACGATGGGATGGCGCGGCCACGTCGGCGTGATGGAGGTGCCCAGGCGGACGCGCTCCGTCCGCGCGGCGGCGGCGGCAAGCAGCGTCAGCCCGTCGAGGCCGGCGCCTCCCGTGGTGAGCCATGCGGCGTTGATGCCGCGCCGTTCGAGGTCACGGACCGCCGCCACCACCTGGCGGGCATCGGGGCTGTTCGCGGCGACTCCAATCGGAATGCGAGCCATGCGTCACCCTCGGGAGCGGATTGGATCAGCCGAGCCGTCCACCGGCGAGCGCCGTCTTTGCGACATCGGCCACGAAGGCGGTCGCACGGTCGTAAGACTTGTCCTTGTCCGGCCCCGCCGCCACCACCTCGACCAAGATCTCGCGGGCGCCGGCGTCGATGAAGGCTTGCAACCGCTTCGCCACCCGCGCTTCGTCGCCGTGGGCCACTGTGCCGTCGGTCAGCGCGTCGCTCCACTTGCCCTCGGCGGCGTCGGCGAACCCCGCGTCGACGAACATGTCCCGCCACACCTTCAGCTGCGGGTAGAAGCCCAGGCGCTCGCTCACCGCCGCGCGGACGTCCGCCGCGCTGGTGGAGAGGCACACCGGCACGTGAGCGTACAGGGCTGGAGCGGGGCGGTTGGCCCGCGCCGCGCCCGCGCGCAACGCCGGCAGCCCGCGCCGCTGAATGTATTCCAGCGGCGTCACCCAGCTGATCGCTCCGTCCGCCGCCTCGCCGGCCGCCTCGTACGATTTGGCGATGAGCGTGGCGGCCAGCACG
The DNA here is from genome assembly GCA_016872415.1 of SAR202 cluster bacterium. Taxonomy (GTDB): domain Bacteria; phylum Chloroflexota; class Dehalococcoidia; order Lucifugimonadales; family Australimonadaceae; genus VGZX01. The sequence continues at coordinate 6,644 of VGZX01000042.1, forward strand.
GGAACGTCCGGGTACGTGGCGGAAATGGTGGCGTGGGCGTGGTAGTGCGCGCCGTCGAGGTCGACCTTACCCCGCTGCAGCAGGTCCTTCAGCACGCGGACATACTCCTTCAAGTTCGCGAGCGGCGCGTGAAACGGCACCCCGAACATGCCCTCGATCGAGTCGCGCGAGCTCGTGCCGATGCCGAGCCGCAGCCGCCCCGGCGCCAGCTGCGCGATGACCTGCGCCTGCTGCGCCAGCACGATGGGATGCCGGGGCCACGTGGGCGTGACGGACGAGCCCAATGCGATGCGTTCCGTGCGCGTGGCGGCGGCCGCCAACACCGAAGGCCCGTCGACGCCCGCGCCGACCGTGGTGAGCCATACGGCGGGCACGCCTCGGCGGTCGAGCTGTTCGATCGCGTCCAGCAGCGCAGGCGCGGTGGTGTCTCTGGCGACGATCCCCATGGTGACCGAGGTCATAGGGAAGCATCTCCCGTTCGAAGGTGGGGCCATCTTACGGTCAACCAGGGCCTTCGTGCGAGTGCCGCGTGGCCGGCTCGGCCACCGCCGGCCGCTGCCTGGCCCGGCGGAGCGCGGACGTGGCCTCCGCGGCCAGCAGCAGCCCTATCGACGTGAACACGATGGCGCCGCCTGCCGCCACGTTGACGTAGAACGCCGCGATGGTGCCGGCAACGGAGCTGACCACCCCGGTGGTGATGGCGATTGCCAGCGTCGCGCGCAGCCCCGTCGCGAGCCGGAGGGCCGTCTGCACCGGCACAACGATGAGCGCCCCCACCAGCAGCACTCCCACCACCCGCATCGACAGGGTGATGGTCGCCCCGGTCAGCACGGCCAACGCCAGGTTCACCCAGCGCACCGGCACGCCGGACACGCGGGCCAGGTCGTCGTCGAACGCCTCTTGCGCCAGCTCGGTGAAGAACGCGGTCACGAACAGCAGGCACACGGCGGCCAGCCCCGCCAGCATCCACACGTCGGCCGCGCGCGTTGTGAGCACGCTGCCGAACAGGAAGCCGAAGATGTCCATGCCGAACCCGTTGGAAAGGCCGATCACCACCACCGCGATCGCGAGCGCCGCGTACAAGACGATCGCCAAGGCCACGTCGCCCGGCAGCCTGCGCCGCGCTCGCAGCTCCTCGATCGCCGCCGCGCCAATCGCCGCCGTCCCCAGCGCCACGGCCGCCGGCGCCGCCCGCAGCGCGAGGCCGATGGCGACGCCCATGAACGCCACGTGCGACAGCGTGTCGGCGATGAGCGACAACCGCCGCAGCACCAGGAAGGTGCCCAGCGTCGGAGCGATGACGCCCACGAGCGCCGCGCCGATCAGCGCGCGGACCATGAACTCGTATTGCAGAAACGCCGGCATGCTAGGCGTCACGCTGCCCGGGCCGGCGCTCGGCCGCCGGCAGCGGCGCGTCGTCGTGCAGCAAGATGTTGACGGGAAACCCGTAGATCGACGAGAGCGTCTCCGCCGTCAGCTGCCGCGCCGGGCCGTGGAACACGAGCGTGCGGTTGACGCAGGCGACCGAAGTGGCCTCGCGCACGATGGCGCCGATGTCGTGCGTGACGAGCAGGACCGAGATGCCGGAATCCCGGTTGAGCCGTCGCAGGATGTCGTAGATCTGCTCCTCGCCGTGGATGTCGACCCCCGCGGCGGGTTCGTCCAGCACGAGCAGTCGCGGCTGTTTCACCAGCGCCCGCGCCAGCAGCACTCGCTGATGCTGCCCGACCGACATCTCGCCAATGCGCCGGTTCCACAGGTGGGCCGCGTTCACGCTCTCCAGCGCCGCCATCACCCGCCCATCGACGCGCCGGCGCCAGAATGCGAACGGCGCGAACCCAAGGTAGAGCCCCTGCGCCACCAGCTCGGCGGCCGTGGCCGGAAACTGGCCGCGCACGCCGGCGGCCACCTGCGGCACATAGCCGACCGCGTGCCAGTCGCGGAAGCGCCTCGTTTCCACGCCAAACAGTCGCGCCACGCCGGAGGTCGGCCGCAGCAGCCCCAGCGCGAGCTTGATGAGGGTGCTCTTGCCGCTGCCGTTCGGCCCGACCACCGCGACGAACTCGCCCTGCGCCACGCGGAAGGTCACATCGGCCAGCGCCAGGTCGCCAGTGTCGTAGGCGAACCCGGCGGACACTAATTCCACCACCGGCCCCTCACTCCGCATGCCCGCCGCTCGTGACGCCTCCATCGGCTCCGCCTATCCAACCACGGTTCGCCCTGGTCGGCCAGCTAATGATACAACATCTCATCCTTGAAGGCGCAGTCGCCGCCGGCGGCCTACTCCTGCCCGCGGGCGAGGCATTCGGCGCAGTTCATGTAGAGTTCGATCCGGTGGCCCACCAGCTCGCCGGGCACGTCGCTCCGTATCGCACGGACGAGCCGCTCGACGGCGGGGTGCCGGAACTCCTGCACCTTGCCGCACGACACGCAGACGAAGTGGTGGTGATGGTGCGGGCCGTCCAGGCTGTAGCGCGCCGCGCCGTCGGGCAGCGTGGCCTTGCACAGCACGCCGGCGTCCAGCAGCAGCTTCACCGTGCGGTAGACCGTCGCGCGGCCCAGGCCCGGCAGCTCGCCCGCCAGCTCCTCCGCCGTGAACGACCCCCTCCGGCGGGCCAAGTGCTCCGCTATGCGCAGGCGCGGGCCCGTCAGCCGGTAACCCCGGTCCTCCAGCGTCGGCAGCAGATCCGGCCGTGCATCGGCGTGCTCGTGCGCCATCGCGGTCGCCATGTCACCCCTCCCACTGAGACAACGTACAAGTATCGTGATGCCGCGTCAATCGGCCGCGGCGGTTCGAAATCGGTGCCCGCCAGCGTGTAAACTGTCCGCCATCCGTCCCGACAGGACTGCCGCATGAACGCATCCGGCCGCCGCCCGGCCCGGCCGCGCCGGCTCTACTACGGCTGGATCATCGTCGCGGGCTACTTCCTCTCGGGCGTCGCGGGCTCCGGGCCGACCCTCTGGGCGTTCAGCGTCTTCGTCGTGCCCATGCAGGACGACCTCGGTTGGACGCGCGGCACCTTCTATTTCGCCATCACGATTCGCACGCTGCTCATGGGCGTGATGACGGTGTTCTTCAGCCGCCTGATGGACCGCAAGGGTTGGCCCGCTCCCGTCATGGTCACGTCCAGCATCATATCCGCCGTCGCAATCATGCTGCTCGGCACCGTCCACACCGTCTGGCAATACCTGCTCGTCTCGGCGCTGCTGCTCGGCGTCGGCTCGGCCGGCTCCATGGGCATGCTGCACATGGCGATCGTGCCCAAGTGGTTCGTCCGCCGGCGCGGGCAGGCGCTCGCGCTCGGCAGCATGGGCACGGCGGTCGCCGCGTTCGTCTTCCCGCAGTTCGCCAACGTCGCCATCGACGCCTTCGGCTGGCGCGGCGCGTGGCTCGCCATGGGCATCAGCAGCTTCCTCCTGCTCGTGCCCATCGCCTTCTTCCAGCGCCGCGCGCCCGAGGACATGGGCCTGCTGCCCGACGGCGACACCGCCGCCGAGGTTGCCGCCCGCCACGCCGCGCAGGCCGGCCGGGGCATCCGGGCGCAAGACGAATATAGCTTCCAGGTGAAAGAGATCATCTGGCACCCGACGACCTGGTTCATCGTGGCCGCCACCACGCTCGCCGCGCCCACCATGGTGGGCCTTACCGCGAACTGGGTGCCCCACTATCGCGACATCGGCATCAGCCAGGCCGTCTCCGCGACCGCGCTCACGCTCTACGGCGCGGGCTCCATCGTGTCGCGATTCGCCTGGGGCTTCTTCCTCGACCGCTTCCACGTGCGCTGGGTGTCCATCGCCCAGGCCCTGCTCACGGTGCTCACCATCCTGTTCCTGCTTTTCTTCGTGCGGAGCGGCACCACCGCCATGGTCTACGGCGCCCTCCAAGGCCTCGTCCTTGGCGGCTACCTGCCCATTCAGCCGCTCGTGTGGGCAAACTTCTTTGGCCGCCGGCACCTCGGCGCCATCCGTGGCACGTTCAGTCCGTTCACCACGCTGTCGTCCGCGCTCGGCCCGTTCGCCATCGCCGCCGTCCACGACGTGCGCGGCGATTACGCGCTCGCCTTTTGGGTATTGCTGGCGTTCTGGCTGCTGGTCGCGGCGTTCATGGCGCTGGCCCGGCCCATTCCCCGGCCCGCCCCCGTCGCGCGGGCCGCGGAGGCGGGATGACCTGACGGCGCTTCGAGGCCGGCTGCGCCGCCGCGCCGGCTAGAACGAGATCCGCTGGCCGACCTTCTCCTCGAACGCGATCTCCTCCACCGGCAACCGCGACTTGCGCCCGTGCTTGTTGCGGCCCGCGCCAGAGGGGTAGCCCAGCGGAATCAGGCACGTCGGCGTGAGGTTGTCGGGAATTCTCAGGTACTCGCGGAACTCCCGCTCCATCTCGCGGAAGCTGGTCGTGATCGTGCCGCCAAGGCCCAGGCCGCGCGCGGCGAGCAGCAGGTTTTGGATGGCCGGGAACGTCTGCCCGAACGGGCCCACCGTCTGCGGCCCCTCGGTCGCCGGCTTGATGGCGCACACGATGATGAGCACCGGCGCGGCGCGGAGCAGCCCCGCGAAGTCGGCCACGGGCGCGGCGGTGCCGGTGGGCCGGTTGCCGGCGGCCGGGCGGCGGTCCTGCCCGATCCGCACCAGCTCGGCGACCTTGTCCTTTCCCTGCTGGCCGCGGATGACGATGAACTTCCACGGCTGGCGGTTGCCGCCGCTCGGCGCCTGCCCCGCCGCTTCGATTACCTTGCGTAAGAGGTCGTCCGGCACCGGGTCGGGCTTGAAGTCACGGATCGCCCGCATCGTGTAGATCGCCTCGAACAGACCGATCTCGTTGGACGTCGCCACGGCACGCCTCCTGGGCATCGCGGATCGTGGCGGTAGGTTCGCGCACCGCCGCCCGCGCGTCTAGTCCCTCGCCGGGCCGCGGTGTACCCTGCGGTGGTTCCGAGTCACGTGGCGTGGTGTCGTGAGGCGTATGGAATCGAGCGCGCAGCGGGCAACCCCCGTCCGCAAGACGGGGTTCTTTTATGGATGGGTGGTCGTGACCGTGATGGTGGCCTTCTCGGCCATCACCGTGGCGATGGCGGGGCCCAACTTCGGCCAGTTCATCAAGCCGATGCAGGCCGAGCTTGGCTGGGGCGCCACCATCTTCGGCATCTCGCAGACCGTGCGAATGTTCGCCGGCGTCGTGACGGGCCCGGCCATCGGCCGGATGATCGACCGCTTCGGCCCGCGGGTGCCGGTCGCCACGGCGGCGCTGCTGCTGGGCTTGTCGCTCATCGCGATGAAGTGGATGAGCACCCAATGGCAGATGCTGGTGCCGTTCGCCATCACCGGGCTGATTGGCATGGGACGCGCCGCCGACATGTATGTGGGCGCGACGATCGCCAAGTGGTTCATCCGCAAGCGCGGCCTCGCCATGAGCATCGCCATGGCCGGCACGCCTATCGGCATCATCTTCGTCTTCCCGCTCACGCAGTACCTCATCGACCACTTCGGCTGGCGGCAGACGTTGTTCATCTTCGGCGCGTCCGGGGCGGCGCTCATCGTGCCGATGTCGCTCATCTGGCTGCGCCGCGAGCCGGAGGACATGGGCCTGCTGCCCGATGGCGACACCTCGCGGCCCAGCGTCGGCTCGGCCGGCGACGAGACCTCGTGGACGCGCGCCGAGGCGATGCGGCACCCCACGTTCTGGCTGATGCTGCTCGGCTTCAGCCTGTTCTCGTTCGCCTTCTCGACGGTCACGGTGTTTCGCGTGCCGCACTACATCGAGCGTGGCCTCAACCCCAGCACCGTCGCCTTCGCCGTCACCGCCGACTCCATCGTCGCGGTCATCTCCAGCGTCGTGCTCGGCACGGTGTTCGCGCGCGCCGCATCGCGGGTCGTCGTCGCCGCCGGGATGGCGGGCATGGCCGCCTGCACGGCCCTACTCATCGTGGTCGGCGACAACTGGGTGCTGTTCATTTCGTCGATGCTGTGGGGTTTCGGCATCCAGGTGGCGATCGTGGCGCAGAGCGTGATGTGGGGGGACTACTGGGGGCGTCGCCACCTCGGCGCGATCCGCGGCATCACGATCCCGCTGACGATCGGCGTGGGCTCGACCGCCTTCTTCATCGCCGGCCTCATCCGCGACGAGGCGGGCAGCTACACGCCGGCGTGGTTCATGGCGATCGCCGTGTTCGCCGCGTCGGTGGCGGTGCTGCTGCCGCTCCGCAAGCCACGGAGGCGGCTCGCGCCGGGGCGGCCGTGACGGCGCGGCCGCCGGCTATGCGCCTGTCGCTGGCGATTGCGCGCCGGCGGCCTCGATGAGCCGCGCGAGCCGCGCGTGGCTGCGGAACCGCTTGAGCTCCAGCTCGCGATGGCGGGCTGCGAGGTTGTCGGCCGCCTGCTCGGTATAGACGACCTTCCAGGGACGGTAGAACTTCGTCGACTGCACGCGTCCGGCGTTGTGCAGTCGCAGCCGTGCGTCCATGTCCTTGGTCGAGCCGACATAGAACCGACCGTGCGGCTCGCTTTGCAGGATGTAGACGACGTGCATGAGGAGTTGGCGGCGGAGGAGGGGATTTCCCGCCTTGGCGGGACGCTGGAACCGGCGATGGAGTTGGTGGGCCACCCAAGAATCGAACTTGGGACCTCAGTCTTATCAGGACTGCGCTCTAACCGACTGAGCTAGTGGCCCACGCCAAAGGAACCGACCACCCGAACTTGGAACCTTCCCGCCTTGGCGGGACGCTCTAACCGACCGGGCTCGTGGCCCAGGAGGTGCAAGGCTTTCGATTGTAGGTGGCGGCCAGCCTCGCGGTCAAGGCGCGGTGGCCGTTAAACACAGGAGACCCCGGTGCCGGGGTCTCCGCGCTAAGGGCCTTAGCGCAGTGCATAGTGGAAGGAGAGGCGCGATGGCTTCGTCCGGTCCCACCGGAGTGGGAGATGGACCACGTCCATGACGGAAGCGGGAGCAGAGCTCGACCGAGCGACCGTCTGGGGTGTGTTCCCCGAACGAGACCGACCTAGGATTTCCCCGAAGGGAAGCTCCCTAGAAAGGAGGTGATCCAGCCGCACCTTCCGGTACAGCTACCTTGTTACGACTTCGTCCCAGTCACTAGTCCCGCCCTCGGCGCAGGCCTCCTTACGGTTAGCCGTGCGACTTCAGGCGTTACCAGCTTCCATGACGTGACGGGCGGTGTGTACAAGGCCCGGGAACGTATTCACCGCGGTAAGGCTGATCCGCGGTTACTAGCAACTCCACGTTCACGCAGGCGGGTTGCAGCCTGCGATCCCAACTGAGGGGCGGTTTGAGGGATTAGCTCCACCTCGCGGTGTGGCTGCCCGTTGTCCGACCCATTGTAGCGTGTGTGTAGCCCTGAACGTAAGAGCCATGATGATTTGACGTCATCCCCACCTTCCTCCCCGAATTACGGGGCGGTCTCGCTAGAGAGTGCAACTAGCGACGAGGGTTGCGCTCGTTGCGGGACTTAACCCAACACCTCACGGCACGAGCTGACGACAACCATGCAGCATCTGTGGCGGCTCCCCGAAGGGTCCCCTAGCCTTTCGGTAGGGTACCACCGTCATGTCAAGTCCAGGTGAGGTTCTTCGCTTTGCATCGAATTAAACCACACGCTCCGCTGCTTGTGCGGGCCCCCGTCAATTCCTTTGAGTTTTAGCCTTGCGGCCGTAGTTCCCAGGCGGGATGCTTAACGCGTTAGCTTCGGCACGGAGGGGGTCGATACCCTCCATACCCAGCATCCATCGTTTAGGGCGTGGACTACCCGGGTATCTAATCCGGTTTGCTACCCACGCTTTAGAGCCTGAGCGTCAGGAACGGCCCAGAGCACCGCTTTCGCCACTGGTGTTCCTCCCGATATCTACGCATTTCACCACTACACCGGGAATTCCGTGCTCCTCTACCGTCCTCGAGCCAAGTGGTATCGGTGAACGTTTCCAGGTTAAGCCTGGAGATTAAATCACCGACGGACCTAGCCGCCTGCGCTCCCTTTACGCCCAGTGAATCCGGACAACGTTCGCCTCCTACGTATTACCGCGGCTGCTGGCACGTAGTTAGCCGAGGCTTATTCCCAGGGTACCGTCCTGTCTCTTCCCCTGGAAAAGAGGTTTACAATCCGCAGACCTTCTTCCCTCACGCGGCGTCGCTGCGTCAGGCTTTCGCCCATTGCGCAAGATTCCCTGCTGCTGCCTCCCGTAGGAGTGGGGGCCGTGTCGCAGTCCCCCTCTGGCTGGTCGTGCTCTCACACCAGCTACCCGTCGTCGGCTTGGTGGGCCGTTACCCCGCCAACTACCTGATGGGACGCAAGCCCGTCCACTGGTGCCTTGCGGCTTTCATTGTCCAGCCTATGCCAGACAATCACATGCGGTATTAGCTCGGATTTCTCCGGGTTGTCCCCCGCCAGTGGGTTGATTGCTTACGCGTTACTCAGCCGTCTGCCACTGTCCCTTGCGGGACCGTTCGACTTGCATGCATTAGGCGCGCCGCCAACGTTCGTCCTGAGCCAGGATCAAACTCTCATGAAAATCATGAGGGTCTGACTGATGACCCTACATTGAACTCACAAAGAAACCGTCCCCTCCCGAAAGAGGGTACGGGGCGCCTTCCTTCCACTATGCACTTGTTAAGGTTCCTCAGATGAGGGCACCCCCTCGAAGAGGGGGCAGAGGGACAATCTATCCCGTTCATGCGGGACTTGTCAAGAGCGCCGTCTTGGGTGATGTGAGCGCCCCGAAGGACAACCTCACGGGGCTTTCCCCGCCCACAAGGAAAGTGTACACCACACCAGGGCGATATGCAAAATTCCAAGCCATGCGCGAAAGCCGCGCGCGCCTCCGCGAACCGCCTCCAGCGGAGCCGCGGTCCGCACTCGACACCGCGCCGGACGCGCCCGCCTAGATGCCCGGCAGCCGCGCGGAGGCGTCCAGCGGTGTGGCCCGTGCCTGCAGCCGCTCCATGACACGCCGCCACAGCTCGTCCGCCACCGCCTCCACGCTCTCGCCGGCGTCGACGATCGCCCACCGCTCCGATTGTTGCCGGGCGATCGCATGAAAGCCCTCGCGCACGCGCCGGTGGAAGGCCAACCCCGCCTGCTCGAACCGCTGCTGGTCGTGCTCGCCGCCCCGGTTGCGCGCGGTCGACTCACGGTGCCCGGCGCCGTGGCCGAGCGAGGGCTGCACCCGCGCCCGCGCGAGCACCGCCTCCGGGTCGGCATCCAGCAGCAGCGTGAGGTCGGGCCACAGCCCGCCCGTCGCGAGGTTGTTGGCGCTCTCCACGGCGCGCATGGGCAGGCGCCGCCCGTAACCCTGGTAGGCGGTCGTGGAGTCGGCGTACCGGTCGGCCAGCACGATGCCGCCCTTGTCCAGCGCCGGCTTGATGACGCGCCGCACGAGCTCGGCCCGCGCGGCGGCGAACAGGAACAGCTCCGCCTCGGGCGTCAGCGGCTTGACGCTCGACTTGACCCACCTGCGGATGTCTTCGCCGAGGTCGGTGCCGCCGGGCTCGTGGACGAACTCGACGCGGTACCCGGCGGCGGCGAGGCGCTCGCGCAGCAAATTGCCCTGCGTCGTCTTGCCGGCGCCTTCGCCGCCCTCGATGGAAATGAAGAAGCCGGCCACTCGGCCCTCTTATCCGCGGTGGATGGTGACCCGTCGCTGCGGGTCGCGGCCAATGCTGCGGGAGCGAAGGTTCGCCTGCTCGGCGATGCGGTGCTGCACGCGCCGGATGAACGAGCTCTGCGGGTTCAGCTCCACGTGGTCCGCCTCTCCCTTCAAGATGCGCGTGACGCCCTCCTGCGCCTCTTGCGTGGCGCGGTCCACGCCCGCCCCGGCGCCGGGGCCCGACGCCTCCTCGGCCTCGTCGCCGGCGCTCCGCATGACGAACGTGCGGATTTGGTCGGGCGTGTTGCGCCGCAGCACGAACACCGGCTTGCCCAGTTCCTCCGCCGTCTGTATCAGCCCCGCGCGCTGGCGGAAGTGCGACTTGGTGGTGAGGATGAGGTCGGCGTCCTCCAGCGAGGAGGTGACGGCCACGTCGGCGTTGGCATGGCGCGCCTCTTGCTCGAGGCGCTCGCGGCTGACGCCGAATGGATAGACCTTCGTTGGCGGCTCATCGGCGCGCTGCCCGTTGCCCGCCAGCGCGAAGGCCTCGGGGCGGTCGGCGAGCGGCTCGCGGACGCGGCCGCGGTAGCCCCGGTCCACGCGCTCCTCACG
>VGZX01000043.1 GCA_016872415.1 SAR202 cluster bacterium
CCGCGCGCCACGCGGGGCAGGCGCATCCAGCCGAACAGCGAGCGCAGCTGGAGCGTGAGCGGGCCCACCCACCGCGACGAGCGGGCGGCGGCGAAGCGCGCGGCGCGGTCCTGCGCGCGGAAGATGTAGGGATAGGTGAACGAAGTGAGCACCGCCGTCACCGTGACCACGGGGTACAAGATGGGGTTCACGACTCCACGATCGGCGCCCGTCTTGGCGAGCGCGACGGAGAATTCGCCCATGCTGGGCATGCCGAGGCCGACGCGCAGCGCCGTGTCCTCCGAGTTGCCGGTGAGCAGCGTGGCGAAGGCGTTGGCGAGCACCTTGATGACGATGAACAGCGCGGTGACGACGAGCGCGGGGCCGATGAAGGCAAGCACGAGGGTGAGGTCGACCAGGGTGCCGACGGACACGAAGAACACGGCGGCGAAGACGTCGCGCAGGGGCGCCACCATTTGCTCCAGGTTGCGCGCGTGCCGCGTGTCGCCCAGCACCGCGCCGATCATGAAGGCGCCGGCGGCGGGCGACAACTCCAGCGAGTGCGCGACGAGCGCCAGGCCGAAGCCCAGCGCCAGGCTGGTGACGAGCGAGGCCTCTTGCGAGCCCCACCGCGCGACGATGTCCATGATGCGCGGCACGAACAGCACGCCGAAGACGATGGTGGCGAACGCGAACATGGCGATCTTGACCAGCAGCTCGCCCACGTCCACCAGGCTGGCCGTGCCGGTGGCGGCGATGCCGGAGAGCACTGTGAGCAGGATGACGGCGACGAAGTCCTCGACGATGCTGGTGCCAACGATGAGCCGGCCGGCGGGCGTGTCGAGCCGCCCGCTGTCTCGCAGCATCTTCACGACGACGGCGGAGCTGGTGACCGAGATGGCGGCGCCGAGGAAGATGCCGTCGATCGGCGCCCATCCCAGCAGCCGCGCCGCGGCATAGCCGGCGGCCAGCAGTATCGTCACCTCGGCGAGGGCGATGACGATGACGACGGCGCCCAGGCGCCGGAAGCGGTGCCACCCGAACTCGACGCCGATGGAGTAGAGCACGAGGATGAGGCCAAGGTCGGCCAGGCGGCGGATGAACTCGGTATGCGTGACGGAGAGGGCCGGCAGCAGGAACGGCCCCACCACCATGCCCGCCAGCAAATAGCCCATGACGGCCGACTGCCCCAGCCGCGCCATGACGGCGACGGCCACGCCGGCCGCCGTCATGACCAGCGCGATGTCGCGGAGCACGTCGAACGACTGTTCCATGCTGCCTGCCGTGGGGCGGGTTCGCGTTCGGGGCCGCACGGTAGTGTACTCGCACGGCATGGCCGCCGCGACCCGTGGGCGGCGCGCCGGGCGCCTCGCCTACCCGTCGCCACCGATGACGGCCACCGTCTTGGCGGCGGAACTGCGCCGCGACAGGGCCCCGCCCACGGGCAGCAGCCGCAGCGCGTTGAGCGTGACGCCGGCAGTGGCGAGCGCCAAGGCGAACCGCGTGCCGCGCAGCTCGGCCAGCCCGCCGACGATGCAGGCGCCGACGTTGATGCCGCTGATCATCATGCCGTGGACGGCGACGACGCGGCCCCGCGCCTCGTCGGGCGCGAGCGTTTGGAACAGCACGCTGACGAAGACGTCGTAAACGACGCTGGCGGAGCCGGCCGCGAGCATGAGCGCGCCGGTGAGCCAAATGTTGCCGGAGAGGCCGGCGGCAAGGAACAGCGCGCCGAACGCCGCCGACGCCAGCATGAGGCCCCAGCCGCGCCAGCGCACCTCGCCCAGCCCCGTGAGCACGAGCGTGCCGGCGATGCCGCCGACGCTGAACAGCGCCGTGACGACGCCCAGCACGCGCTCGTCGTGGCCCAGGACGTTGTTGACCAGGTCCGGCAGGAAGAAGATAAACGAGAAGCCGAACGTCTCGGTGAAAAGGGCAATCCACGTCACGGCGCGCAGGTCGCGGTCGGCGGTGCAGCGCCGCAGCCCGTCGCCCATGGAGACGACGGTGGCCTAGGCCTCGGCATGCCGGCCCGTGGCGGCGGCGACCGGCCGGCGCGGTATGCGGAGCACGCCGATGGCGCCCGCGATGACCGCCGCGGCGAGGCCCGGGAACAACGCGCCGTCGCCGGGCCCGTGCAGCAGTTGCCCGGCGACGAGCGGCCCGATGACCGACGAGAGGTGGATGCCGAGGAACTGGAGCGAGAGGGCGTTGACGATGCCGCCCGGCCCGGCCACCTCGTAGGTGAGGCCGCCGCGCGCCAGCATCTCCGGGGCGCGCAACGCGCCGATGACGACGGCCATGGCGATGACGTGCCACGCCCGCAGGGCGCCGGCAGGCAGGCAGCCTAGCGAGCGGCGTCGTAGATGGCGCGGCTCGGCGTGAGCAGCATGACGACGGAGCTGGTGGCGGCCAGGCCGGTGACGATCCACAGCGCCAGGGTGTAGCCGCCGGTCCAGTCGAACATGTAGCCGGCCAGCGCGGGCATGCCCGTGGCGCCGAGCACCTGAATGCCCATGATGGTGCCCCGGATGGTGCCATAGGCCCGCCGCCCGAAAATTTCGCCGAGCGACGCCCACGCCAGCGGATACAGGCTTTGGCTGGTCGCGATGAGCAGCACGGCCAGCACCGCCCACGCCAGGCCGGAGCCGAGGTTGAGCACGACGGAGCCCATCCCGGTGATCGCCACCAGCACGGCGGCGGTCCGCAGCCGGCCGAAACGGTCGCCGGCCCACCCGGCCGTCACCACCACCGGTATGCTGCCCAGCGCCAACACGCCGATGAGCAGGGCGCCGGTGGACTGGCTCATGCCGCGGTCGACGACGATGGGCACGAGCTGCACCTGGAACGTAGTGGAGGCGGCGGCGAAGCACGCGATGGCGAGCGCCAACAGCCACAGCCGGGGCGAGCGCATCGCCGTCGCCAGGTCGACGCCGGGTTGCGCCGGCCTGACGCCGGCGTCGCGCTTGGGCCGAGCCTTCGCGATGCCGTCGGGCTCCAGCCCCATCTCCTCGGGCGTGTTGCGGCCGAACAGCACCGCCGGCGAGGTGAGCACCAGGATGAACGCCGCCGCGATGATGGCCCCCAGGCGCCAGCTGCCCGCGCGGATGGCCCACGCGATGAGCGGCACGATGACGAGGATGCCCAGCCCCGACCCCACCTGCAGCGCCGACATCGCCAGCGCCTTCCGACGCTCGAACCAGTTGTTCATCAGCGCGTTCGACGAGCTGAAGGTGAGGTTGGACGACGACAGGCCGATGAGTACGGCATAAGCGACGTAGACGACGGCGAACGTCTGCGCCGCCGACAGCAGCAAGAAGCCCGACGCCATCATCGCCATGCTGACGGCGAGCACGCGGCGCGGGCCAAGACGGTCGATGAGGTAGCCGCTGATGGGCGAGGTGGCGTTGGTGACCAGCCCAGCGATGGAAAAGACAAGCGATATCTGGCCCCGGTTCACCCCGAACGCGGTTTGCAGCGGCAGCAGGAACACGGAGTTGCCGTATTGGAACGTGGCCGAGCCCGCGGCGCGCGGCCCGAACATGAGCAGCAGCATGCGCCAGCCGAAAAAGCCGCGGAACAGGTCATGAGCGGCACGGCCGGCGGCGTCGCGCGTGAATGCGAACAGTCCCGTCGGGGAAGCGTCCACCGTTGCCTCGGACCGTCATGGTGATACGCCACCTAGCATACGGCCAAACCGCAACGCCCGGCTAGCGCGCCGCGCCTTCATGGCCGCCGCGCACCGCCGCCACGGTAACGGCGCACGCTCCGCTCGCCGGTGCCCGGCCGCCTCGCGCGGGCCCATGCGCCACCGACGCCGGCGGGCGCCGTCGAGGCCCGCGCCCGCCCCCGGGGGCTACGCCGTCGCCTCCGCCTTCTCGGCATTCGCCGGGAGGCTGTCCCAATCGGGCGGCTCGATCTCCTCCGGCATCACGTAGCCCGTTTCGTTCTCGTGGCGCATGGAGCGCGCGTAGATGGTGTGGCCCGGCAGGTGGGCCGGCGGCTGCGCGCCCACTTGGAGAATGCGTATCAGCGCGCGCACCGACCCGCGCCGGCCATGCTCCGCCGCGCATGCGGCCGTGTGCCCGCCCAGGAACAGCGCCAAGTCTCCCGGCTTCCAATCCATGCCATCCTCCTCGGAGTGATGCGTCACGATGCGTCCGGCCGGCCCCGCCTCCCGCCAACGTCATGACGGCGCGGCGCCCTCGCGAAAAGGCCCTCTCCAAGCGAGAGGGCCATGCGTCGAGCGAGCGCGGGTCCGACGGGCGCGGGCACGCTGCCGGCCCGCCCCGGCCAAACGGCCGCGCGCGCCGTCCACGCCCGGCGTCAGCGGTGCCGCGGGCTCCGGGGGTCCACCGGCACGGGAATCGGCGCCGGCCGCAGCCTCGGGCCCAGCAGCAGCTCCTTCAGCCGTTCCAGCAGGCCCTTGATCGCATCGCCCATCGCCGCGCCTCCCATGTCATCATTATCGCCCGCCCTGCCCACCCCGTCGAGACGCCATCCCCCGTGGCCGGCGGTCCGCCGGCGCGGAGGGGTGACTGTCGCCCCGCCGCGTTCCTGCGTAGAATGCTCCTTCTGGAATCCCAAAACGCCCGACCAGCGTTAGATGTCATGATGCCCCCGCGCCGAGCCGACGACGCGGCCGGCACCGCGCGAACCCAACCGTCCCCGCATGACGGGACCCCCGAGGTGGCAACGCTCATGGTGCGACGCACCCGCCCCGCGATTATTCTGCTGTTGGCCGTGACCGCCCTGCTGGCGACCGCCGGCTCCGCGTTCGCGCAAGGCCTGCCGACGCCGACGCCGACTCCCACGCCCCAGCCAACGGCGACGCCCGACGGCACGTCATCGCCGACCCCGCAGCCCATGCCGACGCCGATTCCCGGCGGCCTGCTGCGGCCGCCGCCCGCCGACGTGACCGTGCAGGCGCCGTTCCGCACCTTCGTGTCGAGCTTCCATGACCCCACGGCGCGCATCAAGGAAGACATCACGCTGCGGAACTACACCAACGAGACCAAGCGCGTGCGGCTGGAGATCGAGGGCGCTCCCGAAGGCTGGGACGTGGCGTTCTACGACTTCTTCTTCGAGCTGCAAATCAGCGAGGTCGCCGTCGAGGCGGAGAGCTACCAGACCATCGGCCTCTGGATGATCTTGCCGAACAACGAGGCGCCGCCCGGCACCTACACCATGACCCTGACCTTCCGCGACGCCGCCAACCCCGACACCGTCTATGACTCGTTCCCTGTCTCGCTCGTCGCGCTGCCCAAATACACCCCGCCCGACAACGGGCTCGACGTGCAGAACGAATACCCCACGCTCATCCAGCCACCCGGCCAGCCGTTCACCTGGTCGCTGAAGCTCACCAACAACACCGGAGCCGACGCCACCTTCAACCTGCGCGCCGACCTGCCGGAGTTCTGGCAGGCCAGCTTCAAGCCTGCCAGCGGCAACAACGTCATCAACACCGTGGGCATCCGCAACACCGAAAGCCAAACCATCACCCTCACCGTGCGGCCGAACCAGCTGGCGGAGGCGGGCAGGTATCCCATCGCCGTCACCGCCACGAATGCCGCCAAGCCCACCGGCCGCACCGTCGTCAACCTCGTCGCCCGCATCACCGGCGTCGGCCAAATCAAGGTCACCACGCCCACCGGCCTGCTCAACGTAAGCGCCCGCGCCGGCGGCGCCGCGCGGTCCACCGTCCGCGTGATGAACACCGGCGCCGCCCCGCTCAGCGCCATCAACCTCCAGTCCGACAGCCCCTCCAACTGGACGGTCGAGTTCGACTCGCGCGTGGTCGAGGGCCTGGCGCCCGGCGCCCATGTCGACGTGCCGTTCACCGTCACCCCGCCGGGCGACGCCATCCCCGCCGACTACCCCGTCACGCTGCGGGCGAACCACCCGCGGGCGGCGGGCGCCGTCACCGTGCGTGTCGCGGTGGAGCAGGCCACCGTCTGGAAGTGGCTGGGCCTCGTGCTGGTGGGGCTGGTCGGCGTCGGCCTCGGCGGCATCTACGTGCGGCTCGCCCGCAAATAGCCCGGCGCCCGCCGCGCCTTGGGCCGCATGCCGCCTCGCCTGCCGCGAGACGGCGACTGGCGCATGCCTCGCCGGCCGTCGCCCGCGCCAGCAGCGTCTTGCCGGTGCCCGGCGGGCCCACGAGCAACACGCCCTTCGGTATGCGCGCGCCGATGACGTGATAGCGGGATGGGTCGCGCAAGATGTCGACGATCTCTTGCAGCTCGGCCTTCGCCTCGTCGACGCCCGCCACGACGCCGAAGTTCACGTCGGAGCTGCCCCGGTCATACACGCGGGCGCGGCTGCGGCCAAAACTCAGGTACTCTTGCTGCGCGCCCTGCCTCGACCGCGGGATCAGGAACAGCCAGATGAACACGAAAAACAGCACCGGCACCACCCACACCAGCATGTCGGTCCAGGCGAACGACGATCCCGCGCCGCTGAACTCGACGCCATGCTGGCGCAGCAGCGCCACCAGTTCCGACTCGTCGACGCCGGGAATGCGCTCCGTCACGTTCGGCCGGTCGACGTCGTGGGTCTTCCAGGTGATCTCGCTCTCGCCGATGGTCGCCTCGGCCACCTGGCCGATCTCCAGCGCCTGCAAGAACCGCGAATAGGTGGTGGGGGCCGGCGTCCGGTCCAGGTCGAACGCGCAGCTCACCGCCAGCGAAGCCGCCGCCAGCAGCAGCGCCGCCAGTCCAGCCATCGACCTCCAACGCAATCGAGACGCCTTCCGCATCGATGACAGCCTCCACGCGCACGCGGGAATCCACGAGCCTAGCGCAATCCTATGCCGCGCGGCGCGCCCCTGCCATTGGCGCGTCGCGGCTTCGCCGTCGGCCGGCGCGACGATGCCGTGCGCGCCATTCCAGCCGGCCGTCGCGGAAGGGTCAGCCCCCCGCCGGCGTCGGCGAGGCCGCAGGTCCCGCTTCGTGGATGCTCACCTTGGTGATGAGCACCGTTTCGAGGGGCAGCGAACGCTCGCCGTTCATCCGTGGGTTCGAGGCCACCGGCGTGTCGGCGATGGCGTCCAGTGTGTCGAAGCCGTCGGTCACGGCGCCGAAAATGGTATAGTGCGGCTGCAACGGATAGTCGGCGTGCATGATGAAGAACTGGCTGCCGTTGGTGTGCGGCCCGCTGTTCGCCATCGCCAGAATGCCGCGCTTGTATTGGCGCTTCACCGGCTCGTCGTTGAAGCGGTAGCCGGGGCCGCCGCCGCCGGTGCCCAGCGGGTCGCCCGTCTGCACCATGAATGTCTTGTAAATGCGGTGGAACCGCACGCCGTCGTAAAACCCCTCGCGGGCGAGGAACACGAAGTTGTTGACGGTGAGCGGCGCCTCGTCGTCGAACAGCCGCACCGTCATCGTGCCCTTCGACGTCTCGATCGTCGCGGTGTAGGTCTTGCCCTGGTCGATGGTCATGGGCGGCGCGGCGATGAACTGCTTGAAGGGCGTGGCGGTCGGCGTGGGCGAGCCGGCGGGCCTCGGCGTCGAGGTGGCCCGCGGCGTGGAGGTCGGCCGGGGGGTGTCGGTGGGCGCGGGGTCGGCACCGCAGGCGGCGGCCGACAGCGCGATGGCGAGCGCGGCGACAATGGCGGACAGGCGTGACGGACGGAACGACGGCATGGGCGGGAACGCTCCTCGGCGAAAATGGGCCCTCGGAAGGATACTGCACGGCGCGGCGGTGGCGCACCGGCCAACGTGACCGATCGCGGCACGCCGCCGCGAATCGCGGCCGCAATTGCATACGCCCGCGCGGCGTCCGCCGTTTTCGCCGGCCCACGGCCCACGGGACACGGCCGCGCAGGCCGTCAGTGCGCGCCCGGCTCCGGCTCGCGCCGGTAGTCGCCCGACCGCATGGCGATGTCGACGGCGAGCCGAATCGTCTTGCCGAGCGGGAAGAAGGCGACGGGCGCCAGCACGGCGAGCGGCCCAAGCACGGACGCCATGACGGTCCAGTTGGGGTTGGGCAGCGTGGCGACGAGGATGGCGGCGCCGGCGAGCAGCACCAGCGCCTCGCGCAGGTCGCTGGGGTTGCCGCTCACCGGCGGCAGCGGCTCCGCGAGGCGAGGCTCGATGGTGACCGCCCTACCCCGCGCCGCGGCTTGGTCGTGCCACACCGGCCGGGTCAGCTCCACCGACTCGCGCACGATCTCGTTCAGGTCCACCGCCTCCCGCAAGTGGCCGTTATCGTCGCGCCGGTACAGCATGCGGAGCCGGCGGATCATGGCCGACGCATCCTCGGCGGCGGTGTGGATGGTGTCCAGGCGCTGCACCTTCTGCTCGTCCAGTCCCAGGCGCCGCGCCCGCATCACCAGCAGCTCGCTGAAGCCCAGAATCGGCGTGAGCGCGTTGTTGAAGTCGTGCACGATTCCCGATGCCATCTGCCCCAGCACCCGCAGCCGCTCCTGCTGCACCGCCGATTCGTTCGCCCGCTGCACCGTCTCCAGCGCCTCGCGCAGCTCTTGGTTCCGGGCGCGCAGCGCGTTCTCCGCCGTCCGTTCCGCCGTCACATCGTCGATCACCCACACGGAGGCGATCTCGCCGTTCGCGCCGTCGAGGATCGACGACCGGCTGATTTGCAGCAGCAAGTGTTGGTCGCTGTCGGGCGGGCGGTAGATGACGTCGCGGCCGACGCCGTCGGGCCGCGGCAGCCCCGGCGGGAGGGGCCGCCCCAACAGCTCGCTCGCGGGCTTGCCCAGGATGCGCTCGGCGGCTTGGTTGACGAGGCATGCGTTACCGTCCTCGTCCACCACCACCAGCCCGTCGGACATGATCGCCACCATCTGGGCGGCGGCGAACTCCGGCGTCGCCTTCGACAGCCGGGAGCGCCAAATCGCCACGGCAGCGATGCCCATGAACGCCATGATGAGCACGTAGCCGTAGGGGTAGAGCCCGATGCCGAGCGCCGGCAGGAAGTCGACGCAGGCAAGGCATGCCACCACGTAGGCGCCGCGCAACCGCCGCAGCCGGAGCCGGGCCGTGGGCCTCGTGGCGCGCCGCGATTCGGCCGACAGCATCAGCAGCGCGCCGGTCATCAACAGGGCGAAATAGCCGATGAAGGCGTATCCCGCCGAGCCGTATTGGACGTAATGCCCCCAGAAGAATTCGCGGATGTCGCGCGCCCACCAGTCCGTGCCAGCGGAAACGGCGAAGAAGGCGAGCGACGCCAGCAGCACGGCTGGCACGGTGCGGTTCCACCGTTGCCGTTGCCCCGTCACCTCCAGCGTGAATATCCACGCGAACGACGGTATGAAGGCGACGCCGAGATGGATCGGCACGCGCGCCACGATCAGCGCAAGCGCATGGTCGTCGATGGAGAAGAGGATGGCGTCGCCGACGAGCCACACAGCGATGGACAGCGTCATCCACGCGAAGGCCATGCCGGTGCGCGAGAAGCCTTCGCGCCGGGCGACGAACGCCCCCCAGCAGCAGCATCCCCAGGCCGGCGAGGAACACCGGCACGGAATAGAACGAGATGAAGACGCCGGCACTCGCGGCACCGGCCACGGCCAAGGGCAGTTCCATGGCGCATACGGTACGGCAACGGTCCGGGCGGCGCGCCGGTGCCGCCCACCATCGCCGTTGGGGGCGCTCCCCAACGCGCGTCAAACGCGGCCGCCGGCATGCCCTCACGGGTTCTCACGATTTCGTCACGGGTACTATATACGGAGCAGTACGTAGTTGCTAGAACCACGCGAGGCGCGGCACCGCCGTCCCTCATCCTTGCGCGCCCGCTGGAGCCCCGATGATGACCGAGCGCCGGATCCGCGATCTCGTGCAGTCCCACCTGAGTGTCGCATCGAACCAGTTCTTGCTCGCTTTCCAGTAGATCGACGGCGCGCAGAAGTCCGTCACCGCCGCCACCGCCGAGTAGAGGCTGGGCAAGCGAAACACCTGCAACAACGGCTGCAAGCCCGTCATGCTGCCACGCGCCGCGATGAAGGTGCCGAGCGACGCGGAGACGAACGATTGCGCGACGACCAGCACCACCGCGATGGCGAGGCCCGCCTCGCCGAACGCCAGCAATATCACCGGCATGCCGGTGTTGCCCACGTTGGGGAATAGGGAGCACAGCACGAAACCGCTCTGCAAGTCGCGCGGATGTCGGAACGCCAGGCTCACCGCCACGCTGGCCCCCAGCACCAGGGCGATGGTGACGAAGTAGGCGGCGGCGACGCGCAGCGAGAGCGCCACGTCGATGTCGGTCGTCAGCAGCGAATGGAAGATCAGCGCCGGCGTGAACAGTTACAGCGTGACCTGGCTCAACGTTTGCACCGGCAGCTTGCGCCAGCGCTGGAAGCCCGCCGCGGCCAGCGCGACCAAGAACACCGGACCATCACATTCAGCAGCACGTCGATCATGCGTTTGTCTCCGTGGCGCCCGCGGCGCTACCCTGGTCCGGCGGCGGCCGCCGCCCGTCGCCGGTCGGCCGCCAGCTGCACGCCGATGGCGAGCGAGAGGCCGATGGCGATGATCGCCGCCAGCACCAACATGCCGCGCTGAAAACCGAGGATGACGTCGCCGCCGCCGACCACCGTTATCAACGTGGCCCCGACCGCCCCGCCCAACGACAGGCCGACATAGCGGTAGACGCCGGTGATGGCGCTGGCGGAGCCAAGCGTCGGGCCGGCGTTGTTGAAGATGACCGTGTTGTTTGGCGTCTCGAAGGTCACCATGCCCGCGCCGATGGCGAGCATGACGGCGGCCACCTGCCACTGGGAGACGCCCGCCCGCAGCATGGAACCCGCGACGAACGCCAGCACCACGACCGCGGCGCCTGCCACCACCAGGCGCCGCGCGCCAAACCGGTCGGTGATGCCGCCCATCAGCGGCGACGCGAGCATCTGGCTCATGTTCATCGCGACGTAGACGGCGCCGCTGACGCCGGGCGACCAGCCCAACCCCTGCTGCATGTAGAACGGAAACAGGAAGTTGGCGGTGCCCGTGCCGACCGACATGATCATGAGCGAGGCGGTGGCCGCCGTGAAGCGCGCGTTGCGGAACAGCTTGAGATCGAGCGCGGGTGTCGACGCCGTGCGCTCGATGCGGATGGCGAGCGCGAGGATGGCGGCGGCCACCAGCAAGCACGCCACGCCCCACCACTCCGTGCCGCCGCGCAGCAGCTGGATGGAGAAGATGAAGATGCCGATGGAGACGAAGAAGGCCGCCGCGCCGGGCCAGTCGAACCGCCGGAGTATGGCGACGACGGCCTCGCGCTTGGCGGTGTCGTTGCGCGCGTGCCGCGTCAATAACAGCGTGTGGGCGACGGTGACGGCGGCGATGCCCGCGACGGCCGCCCGCCACCCCCACGCCTGCGTGGCCTGCCCCGCGAACAGCGCTCCGAGCATCTGCCCTCCGTAGACGAGCGCGTAGCGCACGCCCAGCACGCGGCCCCGGCGCCCCGGCGGGAAGCCGCCGATGAGCAGCGCGGCGATGGCGTTGGTGCTGCCCGCCCGCGCCACGCCCTGCAAGAAGCGCAACGGGTAGAGCATCCACAGTTCGGGCGCCACGACGATGCCGGCGAGCAGCGCGATTTCGGCCGCGAAAGTGACGAGCGCCGTGCGCTTGAGGCCGACGAGGTCGGCAAGGCGCCCGGCCGCCAGCCCGGCGCCCGCCAGGCCCAGGGCGAACGCCACGATGACCCATGCGATCGCCGTCTTGGTCGCGTCGAACTCGCGCTCGATCGAGGGCAGCATGATGACCCACGAACCGATCTCGATGGAACCGTTGAGAAGGGCAAACGCGGTGGAGCTGGCGTTGCGCCACGGAGCGGTGACGGTCATGCGCGATCCTGCGGATGGGTTGGCGGAGTATAACCCACGGCGGGGTCGCGCGGAAGGACGTCGTGTCGGCGGCTCGCGACGCCGACCGCGCGCCTCGTCCGAGTGGACGATAACAACGCGCTCGCGGGGAAACTCGTTCACGGAATCTAACGATTAATTCATGCAAACTGCACAACCGCACGGCATGATTAACCATGCAGCCTTGGCGAGCCAGGCACCCGCCGCGGACTCCCCCTGCGTAGGAGCCGAGGCCTCTGCAACAGGCATGCCATGATGACCGAGTTCCAGATTCGCGCCACCGTCCGCCAACGCCTGAACAACCCCTCCCTGGAGTTCCTGCACTCGCTGCGCGCCCTTGGACGCGCCAACCAATGCGGCACCCACACCGCCTGGCGCGTGTATGAAAACGCGCTGTACGCGGCGGTGGCCGCCGAGGCGCGCCAGGGCACCTAACCACCGCTTTCGTCGCGTTACCCCGGATTGCCGTCGTGAAGCGGCGCCGATCCGCCCCTGCGCTGCCCAGCCGCCGCCGGTGCCGACCGGAAATGCGCGGAATCATCGATTCCCGCAGTCGAAAAGGGGGATATTCCCCGGCGCGGGGCGCTAAATTCATCCGGCCGCGCGCGGACGAGATCGTCTTGTCCGTTCCGGCGGGCGGCGGCGCGCGTGGGACGAGGCCGGCCACGGCGCCGGGGGACACCGCCCAACGAGGAGAACATGCTTACCGAGTTCCAGATCCGACACCTGGTCCACGAGCGCCTCGCCAACCCATCGAGCCAGATGCTGGTGTCGCTTCAGGCCATTAGCCGCGAGCGCCAGTGTGGCGCGGCCGATGCGTGGCACGTCTATGAGGACGCTCTCTATATCGCGCTCGCCGCCGAGGCCCACGCCCCTAACTAACGACAACCGCTTGGACCAGGCGTTGTACGTCGGCGCTTGGGTCGCCCATATGAAAGCGGCTCCGCCGCCGTTGCGCGAAGCCGCTTGGCGTCGGCAGCCTGTTACTCGCCGCCATCAGCAAGGCCCGGGTTGCCCCGGGCCTTCTCTTCAGGCGACGTGACGCCGGGCGCGCTACACGTTCGCCTGAACGTTCCATTCATACTCGGTGTTCTCGACGACGTTGGTGATCCGGATGATGTGATACTGGATGGAGATCGTCTCCACGTATTGGTCCCAGTCCGCCGACCGGCTAACCTGCCGCCCGACGATGCGCGCGTTCGTCAGCTCATAGCTCAACACCAGCCGCGTGGAGCCCTCGTTGGGGTCGTTGCCGTGCAAGTGAACGGTCACGGTCATGTCCTGGTTCTGCGCCATGGCCTCGAACAGCTGCGGCGTCGCCGCGTCGAGCCGCTTCGTGATCACGAGCGGGTTGGCGACCAGCCGCCCGGTCAAGCGTCCGTCGCCGCCACCGGCCGACGCCGACTCGACCATCGAGAGTACGTCGCTCCAGCCAGCCGTGTAGTCGTTACCGCCGATCGTCGGCAGGGCCACGCCGCCGTCGAGCACGGTGCCGTTCGCGATGAACCGCACGACGGCCAGGTCCGCGCTGGCGGGGGTCGCCACGCCATTCAACGTCGCGCCACGCGCCTGCGGGTTCAGCCCGCCCGAGCCCACATGCCACGCCAGCACGGCTACCGCCGCCATCGCGGCCAGCAGCGCCAACACGCGCGCGGCGGGGTTTCGCAGCGCCACCGCGCCAATCCGGTTACTCATCTCGTCCTCCTTGTTGGCCGCGATCGGCCGTCGTCTCGTGCATCGGCTAGTAGCCGCCACCGCAACCCAAGAACACCAGCAGGGCGTCGGGGTGGATGGCGTGGGTCAGCAGCGGAGAAGCCGTGAGGCGCGCGGCGGGCACGCCGTGCACCACGACGATGGGCGGGTCGCTCGCCGCCGGGTTGAAGGCGCTCTGGTCGCCATCGAACGGCGAGCCGTGCGGCCCGCTCCGGTTTTGGATGCTCGTCGCCGAGAATGGCGAGCCATACGCGCCCGAGTGGTTGCAGATCGAGTCGATCGACCCCTCGGCGGGCAGCACGTCGCCAAGGAACGTGCCGTCCGACAGCTCCAGCCGACCGCCCAGCAAAACGCCCAGGTCGCCGGTCGCCGGATAGGTGGAGAAGAGGGGCCCGGCGGCTCCGCCACGGCCCGACGTGCCGCCGCCGGAGCCGGGCGTCGGCGTCGGCGAAGGGGTCGCCGTGGGCGCCGGCGTAGGGGTCGCCGTGGGCGTGGGGGTTGGCGTCCGCGTAGGCGTCGGGGTTGGCGCGGGGCCGGCCAGCTGGACGATGTGATGAGCGTCACCCGCCCGCTGGTCACGTCCATCACCTGCAGCTCGGTGGGCGGGCCCTTCGGCGACGAGTGGAAGGCGATGCGCGCGCCATCGGGCGACCAGCTAGGGTGGCCGGCGTTCCGGCCGGTCCGCGTCAGCTGGCGGACGTTGCGGCCGTCGGCATCCATCACGTAGAGCTCATAGCCGTTGCCGCCGCGGTTCGACGAGAAGGCGATGCGCCGACCATCGGGCGACCACGCCGGCTCGCGCCTGTTGGCCCGTCCCGTCGTCAGCCGGGTGACGTTCGCGCCCGTCGCGTCGGTCAGGTAGACGTTCCAGCAGCCGTCGCGCCGCGATGCGAAGGCGATGGCGCGCCCGTCCGGCGACCACGCGGGGTCGTCGTCCTCCGCCCGGTGCGCGGCCAGCGCCGTGGGGCTCGCACGGCCCGCGGGATAGTTGACCAACCAAACGTCCTTGTTGCCCAGCCGGTTCGACACGTACAGCAGTCGCCGGCCATCGGGCGACCACGCCGGATTCGTGTCGGCCGCCGTGTCGCGCACCACCTGTGTGGCCCTCGCTCTCGCGCCGTCCGCCACCGGCTGCGCGAAAATGTCGAACCTGCCGTTGCGCGACGACGAGAAGGCCAGCAGCGCGCCATCGGGCGACAGCGCCGCGTCCTGGTCGGCGGAGCCCGCCTGCGTCAGTCGCGCCGACGACGCGCCCGACGGATCGACGGCGTGGACCTCGGGGTTACCGTCGCGCGAGGAGTGAAACGCGATGATGCCGGGATCGGCTTGCGCCGGCGTCGCCGCCAACAGCAGCCCGGCCGCGACGCACGCCGACGTGGACAACAGGACGAGCAACAGCGTTCGACGCACCACCCACCACCTTTACAACGCGCGTCGGTGCTCGCCCGGTCGCGCCAGCAGTAACGACATCCGCAGCGCCTGCACCACGGCGGCTGGGGCCGTGAAGATCGCCATGAGCCGGAGGATGAGGTTCAGTCGCTCGCCCAGGCCGTCGACGACGGCGTTGAGCGGGGTGAACACTTGCGTCCCGCTGATGAGGATGAGTGCCACCGCGCCCACCAGATACGGGATGATCTCGCGGTCGGTGATGTTGACGAGGCCGACGACGATGCCCAGCGCCAGCAGCGCGACAAGGACGCCGGCGTTGAACGCCACCACAGCCCGCCGACGATGGCGACGGCGTAGCCTGCGGCGAACACTGCCGCGTCAAGGACGCGCAGCGGGCCATCGCCGCCCGACAGTTGCACCAGGGGACGGCTCTCGGGCTTCTGCGCCACGCTCATGCGCGCCTCCGGTCGGGCGATATTACGCGCCGTGATGCGGTCGAGGGATGCGGCCACCATATGCAGGGGCCACGTGCCGTGTCAACGCGACGCAAGTGTCCTGCAACGAGTGTCCGTGCGAAGGCCGCGCCAATGGAGCCGGCCGCGGCGCGGAGGCGGCCCCGCGCTTCGCGTACAATCGACGCGGACCCGATGAGAGGAGGCGGACATGCGATGGGGCGGCGCGGTGTCGTTCGTGGTGGCGTCGGCGCTGCTGCTGGCCGCGTGCGAGGGCGACACGACCCACTACACGAAGGGCATGGTGGTGACGGAGGGCTGCGATCCGTCATCGCCGCGCAGCCTCATCGTCGACGGCGTCGCGCGGCCGCCGGGCAGCCGGCCGGTGGAGGGCGCCCTGGTGGCGATGCTGCTGTCGCACGAGCCGACCGCCCGTGCCTACGAGGCCGCCCGCACGGCGCCCGACGGCACCTTTTCGCCGCTTGCCTTCGAGACGCCGGCGACCGACGTTTCGCTGCGCGTGACGCACCCCGACTACAAAACGGCGCATATCGTGTACGCGCCCGCCGACCTCGCCCGCACCGACACGCGCAC
Organism: SAR202 cluster bacterium; assembly: GCA_016872415.1. Taxonomy (GTDB): domain Bacteria; phylum Chloroflexota; class Dehalococcoidia; order Lucifugimonadales; family Australimonadaceae; genus VGZX01. Next base: position 15,946 of record VGZX01000043.1, read on the forward strand.
CTTCGTCGTCACCCTGTCGCCGTCGGACTGCGGCATCACTCCGACGCCGGGACCGCCGCGCTAGCCGTTGGGCGTGTTAACGGGCAGCCGGACATAGAGTAAGACGGATCTTTTGCGCTGAAAAGAACCTCCTTGTCCAGAAATTTGCCCTTAAGTCCAGGAGTCAATAGATGGTCTGTCCTTGTACTGCTCCTCAGCTTCAACCGCCGCTCCAACCGTACACAAGACAACGAAGAGGGGAACCACTCATAACCTACAATTGTTGTTATGGAAAGAATTGCGAAGCAGCCTAAAGAACGTAGAAGTTC
>VGZX01000044.1 GCA_016872415.1 SAR202 cluster bacterium
TGACTCCAAGTTCGGCAGGGCGCCCATCGAATACCCCCACGAAGACCTGCGGGAGATACTGGAGGAGACATACGGCATCATCGTCTACCAAGACCAGGTGCTGCACGTCCTGCGCCGGTTCGCCGGCTACTCGCTCGGCTCCGCCGACATCGTCCGCAAGGCCATGGGCAAGAAGATCGCCGACCTCATGGCGAAGGAGCGCGAGAAATTCGTCGCCGGCGCCCTCGCCCGCGGCTACGAGCGCGAGACGGCCGAGGCCATCTTCGACCTCATCCAGCCGTTCGCGGGCTACGCCTTCAACAAGGCCCACAGTGTCAGCTATGCCGTCGTCGCCTACTGGACCGCCTACTTCAAGGCCAACTACCCCGTCGAATTCATGACCTGCGTACTCAACGCCTACGGCGCCAACTCCGACAAGGCAAGCGCCGTCATCGCCGAGTGCAAGCGCCTCGACATCCCCGTGCTGCCTCCCGACATCAGCCGTAGCCGCGTCGAGTTCGCCATCGACGAGACGGACGACGGCACGCCCGCCATCCGCTTCGGGCTCGCCTCCATCAAGAACGTCGGCGAGTCCGCCGTCGAGGACCTGGTCGCCGAGCGCGAGCGCAAGGGCGCCTTCACCTCGCTGGGCGATTTCTGCCGCCGCGCGGGCAGCCAGGTCGCCAACCGCCGCGTGCTCGAAAGCCTCATCAAGGTCGGCGCCCTCGACGCCCTCGCCAAGCGCGGCTCGCTGCTCGCCTCGGTCGAGACCGTCATGCGCGCCATCCAGCGCGAGGCGCAGCTGAAGGACTCCGGCCAGTCCACGATGTTCAACCTTTTCGGCCAGTCGGTGGCGACGCCGATGGCCGACATCACCCTCGTCCCCGCACCCGACCCGTCCGCCAACGAAGCGGCCCAATGGGAGCGTGAGCTGCTTGGCGTCGCCGTCACGGCGCGCCCGCTGGACGCGCTCTACCGGCACGCCCCCGCCGAGGCGGTCCTTTCGCTGGAGCAGCTGGAGCACGAGGTGCCCGACGGCGCGAACGTCACGCTGGTGGGCCAGATCACCACCGTCCGCTACGTCATGACGAAGCAGCAGCAGCGCCTGGCCTTCATCGTGCTGGCCTTGCCCAACGGCAGCGTCGATGTCGGCGTCCGCAGCCGCGCCCTCGCCGAGGCCGAGCCGCTGCTGCGCGAGGGCACGCTGGTGCTGCTCACCGGCAAGTCGGGCCGCGGGCGCAACGAGGAGTTGGTGGTCTGGTGCGACCGCGTGCAGGAGTACCGCCTGCCGGCCGACGATGCGTCCGCCCCGGACCCGGAGCCGACCGGCCCCCGCCTGGAAGAATGGCACGAGCCGGAGCCGGCGTTGGCCGTCGCCGGCGCGTCGCCGAAGCCCCCCACCAACGCGGCTCCGAACGCGAGCAACATGACGACACCCACGCAGCCCAGGCCGGCGGCGCCGGCGGCGGGCTCCCCGCGTCCCAACGGCAACGGATACGGCCACGGCAAGGCCAATGGCAATGGCAACGGCCACGCCGCGCCGTCTAGCGCCGCGCCCGAGCCGCCGCAGCGGCGCAAGGTGCTGGTGCGCCTGACCGAGACGGAGCAGCCGGAGGAAGATGCCTACCTGTTGCGCGCGGTGCTGTCGCTGCTGCTGGAATACCCCGGCTCCGACGGCGTCGACCTCATCATCTCCAGCCAGGGCAAACGCTACCGCATGGAGATGCCCATCATCACCACCAGCTATTGCCCGGAGCTGGCGGCGCGCATCGCGGAGCTGTTCGGACGGCAAGACGCGGTGCTGGTGCAAGGGCCGGCCGGCTGATGCGCCCGTTCAAGGACGAGTGGGCCGTCGTGACGACGGAGCAGCTCGAGCCGATCGCCCAGATGCTCCGCCAAATGCTCATCGACGCCGGCATCCCGGCGAAGCTCGGCGTCGATAATGTCCGCGGCTATCTCGGCGCCTCCACGCCGCCCATCCCCGTGCTCGTGCCGGTCGCGTTCCTCGACGAGGCGAAGGCCTTGCTCGCCGACATCGCCAGGGGCCCGGACGCCCCCTAGCGCCGCACGCCCTCCAGCCGCAGCAGTCGCTCCTTCAGCGGCAGCCCCACCGTGCCGGCGAACCCGTGCAACCCGCCGTCGGTGCCCAGCACGCGGTGGCACGGAATCACGATGGGCACGCGGTTGCGAGCCATTGCCGAGCCCGCCGCGCGCGATGCCGCCGGATTGCCTGCCCGCGCCGCCAGCCACGCATACGTGCGCGTCTCGCCGGCCGGTATCGTCTGGCACGCCGCCCACGCCCGCCGGAAAAAGGGCGTCGCGTCCCCCAGATCGAGCGGCACGTCCCATCGCCCGGTGCCGCCGTCGAAGTAGGACTCCAACTGCCCGCGGAACGGCTCGAACGCGCCGGGGCGGTGCTCCGGCGCCTCCTTCCGCAGCGGGGCCGCCAAATGGTCGAGCGCAGCCTCGGGCGTCGGCTCGGGCAGGCTAGCGTGGCGGATGCCTAGTTCACTCCCGATGGCCGCCACCCAACCCCAACTCGTCGAGAACGTGCCATACCAGCGAGCCATGCGCATACTCCTGGGTCGTTTTTTCCGTGGCCGCAATTCTAGTGCGGCCGCCCCCAAAATACATCCGTCGAATCGTCCCGCTGGGTCGCGAGGATACGAGATGTCGGGCCGCGCGCGGAACTCTTACAAACCACTCACGTCGAGCGGTTGCGCCGGATGGTTTCCGCGTATATTCCGATGCCGCATCCAGTCGCTAATCGCCATGAAAAAGAGGTCGTGGATTGGGCACGGAAACGCATTGACTTCCTTCTTACAAACCTCCTAAATGGTGCCTGCTCATGCGCGGATGCCGGCCGGAATCGATGGCTCGAGCCGTGCCGTTCTCGCGTGTGAGCGCGGCCGTATCGCGCAACGTCCCTCGTTCGAGTGAAACGGCCGTGAGCCGGCTGGCTGGGCCCTTTTGGTGGGGAGTTGCCGCGGGCGCCGCGCACGCTGGGGAGCGTGCCGGCAAGCAGGGGAAACGTCCGATGGCGCGTGGTGGGCGAAGCAGGTCTCGAACCTGCGACCTCCTGTGTGTAAGACAGGCGCTCTGACCGCTGAGCTATTCGCCCGCATCGCGACGGCGCGCCGGACTAAGCACATCGTACCAACACCCGCCTGCGGTTGAAAGCACCGTCCGCGCCCTGGTGGCGCGGCCACGGGCATCGGCGGGCGGCACGTGGGTGCGTGCGCGCCAGGCGGGCAGCTCCGCGAGATCACGTACGTGGGGGGGTTCACCCCGCGCGCCTCGGCCGTCCCGCGGGCAGATCACACACGACGTCCACCTTGCCGGGCCTTGCACGCACGGCCTTGGTGGAGTCATGCGGCACAACATCCATTCGGCCTCGCGCATACGGGCATCAGTAATTTCCCCTAAGGGCATCTTTTTTGCGTTCGGTTGTGACCCCTATCGGCCGCTACCTAGGATGGCCGCGGGTTCGAATCAGCGCTCGGGAAAAGCGCTAACGAAGGAGAGGGGAAATGCGCACTATCGAGATGGAGAAGGCGGTTCGGGAAGCGTTCGCGAACCGGCCGATCCCGTCCCGTATCGTACCAGAGGGCCCCGTGGCCCTGGCGGACGTTCTGAAGGAGATGGAGGGCCGCAAGGCCGCCGTCACCCTGAGCGGCCGCGCGGCGCGGATCGAGGGCGAGCTGGTCGCCCAGCGCGCGGCGGAGGCCTGGCAGTAAGGCTCGGACGCGGCAACTCGTGTCTGAACGTTTGGCTGGCTGACCCAAGGGTCGCCTAATGCGCGGCGTCATCCAGCAGCAGCTCCGGGCGGCGGTGCGGCGGCACCGCCCTCCACATCGCCGCCAAGCACGGCGCGACCGTGACCGGGCTGAACATAAACGAAAAGCAAATCGGCATCGCCCGCCAACGCGCCCAGGAACGGGGACTCGACCGCCTCACGGCTTTCCAGTTCTGCGACTGCTCGCAACACCTGCCGTTCCCCGATGCCTCGGTCGACGTCATCATCAACATCGAGAGCGCGTGCCACTACGCCGACCGTCCACGGTTCATCGCGGAGTGTGCCCGCGTGCTGCGCTCCGGCGGCCGCCTCGTCGCCCAGGACTGGATGGCCGCCGACGGGCTATCCGAGGCCGATCGCAAGCGGTACATCGCGCCCCTGGAGGCCGCGCGGTTCCTGCACCGGCTGGACAACCTTTCCAGCTATCGCGGCCTCTTGCAAGGCGCCGGTCTGCGGGTGACGAAGGCCGAACTCATCAAGGATGGCATCAGGCCCAACGGCTACATCATGCGGATGGGCTACCGCACCGTCACGGAGTGCGGCCAGCGGCAAACCCTCACCGACTATGAAATCGCCAACCGCGAGCGGTTCCGCACTTTCTCGGAGTCGCTGCTTGGCGGCTCCCTCAAGGTCGGCTATTACGTCGCGGAGAAGCCGCGACCGTCACCGCGTCGGGTGGACGCGGCTGGGGGAATGAATGGTGGAGGTGGCGCGCTTGGCGGGACTTGAACCCACGACCTCAGCCTTCGCAGGGCTGCGCTCTATCCAACTGAGCTACAAGCGCATGTTCGCCTCAATAGGCTATCAGGGTAATGGTGCCGAGGGCGAGATTTGAACTCGCACGTCCTTGCGAACACTACGCCCTGAACGTAGCGCGTCTGCCGTTCCGCCACCTCGGCCGGTAGCCTGGTGGGCGATACAGGACTTGAACCTGTGACCTCCTGCGTGTGAAGCAGGCGCTCTAACCAACTGAGCTAACCGCCCGTCCACGTCCGACATCTACCACGGGTGAGATCCTGACATTGTCTTACCCACGGAGGACGGCTCTTTGTCCGTAGGGAAGCCGGACAGCTTTGTATGGTAGCCGATGAGGCCATGCCGCGCAACGCGGCGACGTGCCGGATTCACGGCCAACGCCACCTTGCAATCGCTCGTCGGCCGCGCGCATATTGCCACCATCTTACCCACGGGAGGGCCACGCAAGGCTCAAACTGCGAATCGCTGGCCGCGTCGCGCAACCTCGGATCCGAAGGCACGATGTGGGAGGGCGCACGGATAGAGACGATCCTTGAGATCCAGCGGTTCGAGCATCAGTGGCGCGAGCTCACGCCGGGCGCCGGCGTTTATTACGTGCGATTCGAGAGTCTAGCGAAACCGCTGCGCGTCGCGATCCTCGACGCAAGAAGCGAGGAAGCGTGACGAGTCAGGAGTTTGCCTTCAGCACGACGAACGGTTGCACGAACCGCCGGATCGACTTCCATCGCGAGAACTGGAATGAGCACGCACACGGGAAACGGCGAGAGATCATCGGCCAGGAGGCAGCTGCCGAGGAAACGTGCCGAGACCCTGACTTCGTCGTGGTCAACCCGCACACCGGGGCGATATTCAAGTTTCGCAAAGGTGCGGTCGGCGGACCGTGGCAGGATTATTACATGCTCGTAATCGAGGGCCATCGTGGGACGGCACGCGCGATATCGGGCGCACCGCCATACTCGTCAATGATCACTACGCGCTTGAAAGGGGCGTAGAATGGCTTTGTGCGAATCGACCGCCCGATCCACCACTCAGACAGCGAGGCTGAAATAGGACTGAGCGAAAGCCGCAAGCGCGAACTCGAAGAAGTGAATCGCCATCGCGGCGAGGCCTACGCGCCCTATCTCCATCGCGTCGAGGAGCGCAACGCCGACCCCGGGGCGACGGTGGATCTTCTCGGCATGGAGATAGACTACGCCGCCGATACCGACGTGCTCTACCTGACCATCGGGAAGGCACCACGCTCCGGTGTCACCGTGGCCGTGGAGCCTATCGTCGTGCTCGTGGACCCGAGCACGCTTGAAGTCGTGGCGCTGGAGATCCCGTTCTTCTCGAAGAAGATCGAGAAGGACATACTTACGGGCTACTGGGCGACGATGCTCGATCAGATGCGGCGCACTCCTCGGTTTGTCTTTGCCGGCGCATCGGAACGCGACACGGTTGTGCGAAATCTCCGGGCGGCTATCAGCGCGTAAGCAAACATTGAACGTCGGACTTCCCCGACGGGCTCTCGATCTCGATCGAGCGCCCGTCTGCTTTATCTGCCGCTAGAGGGCCCTTGGTGCCGGCTAACCGGCCCACGCAATGCCGGTGATGGACTGGAGACGAACCCAAGCGGCCCTCCGCTCGCCCTTCCACCGACTCCCCGAATCGCGCGCCTCCACCCGGCGGGCGGCCGCCCGTCGGGCTGTATAATCGTCGGCGGTGCGCCCGCGCCGAGCCGGCCCGGCCCGCCGCGAAGCCACCGCCCGCAACATCGCCCCTCGGCAGCAGCGAGGTCTTCACGTGAAAGTATGCGTCGCCGGCGGCGCCGGCTATGTCGGCTTGGTCACCGGGCTCGGCCTGGCGGAGCTCGGCCATCGCGTCGTCAACGTCGACGTCGACCAGCGGCGCGTCGACATGCTGCGGCAGGGCCGCAGCCCCATTCACGAGGCGGGCATCGACGCCATGCTCGCCCGCAACCTCGCCGCCGGCCGCATCGCGTTCACCGCCGACCTGCACCCCGCCGCGACGGAAGCCGACTGCATCTTCATCGCCGTCGGCACGCCGTCCCGACCCGACGGCCAAGCCGACCTCTCCCAGGTCATCCAGGTGACCGAGTCGCTCGCCAAGCCGCACGCCGGCTACCAGGTCATTGTCATCAAGAGCACCGTGCCGGTCGGCACCGCCGAGCTGATGCTCAACATCCTGAAGCGCCAGCGCGACGAGGGCGTGGACTTCGACCTCGTCGCCAACCCGGAGTTCCTGCGGGAGGGCCAGGCCCTGTATGACTTCTTCTATCCCGACCGCGTGGTCATCGGCTCGTCGTCCCCTCGGGCCACCGGCCTCGTCCGCGACCTCTACGGCGACGTGATGACCGGCACCGGCCACTGGAACGTCGGCGCGCCCACGCCCGCGCCGCGCGCCGTGCCTGTGGTCGAAACCGACCTTGCCTCCGCGCAAATGATCAAGCACGCCGCCAACGCCTTCCTCGCCACCCGCATCTCGTTCATCAACGAGATCGCCGGTATTTGCGAGCGCGTCGGCGCCGACGTCGGCCAGGTGGTGCGCGGCATCGGCTACGACAAACGCATCGGGCACGGCTACCTCAGCCCCGGCCTCGGCTTCGGCGGCCCCTGCCTCGAAAAAGACCTGCGCGCCCTGATGCGCGTCGCCACGGGCAACGGCTTCAACCCCGAGGTGCTCTCCGCCGTGCTCGCCCGCAACGACCGTCAGATCGAGTCGGTCATCGCCAAGCTCAAGCGGCAAACGGGCTACCTGCTCTACCGCAAGCGCATCGCCGTGTGGGGCCTGGCGTTCAAGGCCGGCACCAACGACGTGCGGAGTTCGCTCGCCCTGCGCGTCGTCGCCCGCCTGCTGGAAGAAGGTGCGTCGGTCCAAGCCCACGACCCCGTCGCCATGCCCGAGGCCCGCGCCATATACCCCGACGTGACCTACCGCGACGACCCCTACGAGGCCTGCGAGCGCGCCGATGCCTTGCTGATTCTGACCGAATGGCCGCAGTTCAAGGAGCCGGACCTGGCGAGGCTGAAGGCCCTGCTCGCCGCGCCGCGCATCGTCGACGCGCGCAACCTGCTCGACACCGCCAAGGCCCGTGCCGCCGGCTTCGATTACACGGGCGTCGGACGGCTGTGAGCGACGCTGGAAGGGACCGTTCCATGCGTCCATACCTCGTCACCGGCGCGGCCGGCTTCATCGGGTTCCACGTCGCCCGCCGCCTGCTCGACGACGGCCACGAAGTCGTCGGTATCGACAACCTCAACGACTACTACGACCCGGCGCTCAAGCACCGGCGCCTCACCATCCTCGAGGAGCGGCCCGCGTTCACCTTCGTCCGCGGCGACGTTGGCGACCGGCACGCCATCCAGTCGCTGTTCGACCGGCACCGGCCCGCGCGGGTCGTCCACCTGGCGGCGCAAGCCGGCGTGCGCTACAGCCTCACCCACCCGGAGGCCTACATCCAGTCCAATATCGTGGGCTTCTTCAACATCCTCGAAGCGTGCCGCCATGCCGGTGTCGAGCACCTCGTCTACGCCTCCAGCAGCTCGGTCTATGGCGTCAGCACCGCCACGCCCTTCTCCGAGCATGAGGACGCCGACCATCCCGTGAGCCTCTACGCCGCCACGAAGCGTTCGAACGAGCTGATGGCCCATACCTACAGCCACCTTTACCGCCTGCCCACGACCGGCCTACGCTTCTTCACCGTCTACGGTCCGTGGGGCCGGCCCGACATGGCGCTGTTCTTGTTCACGGACGCCATTCTGCACGGCAAGCCAATACAGGTGTTCAACAACGGCGACATGCGTCGCGACTTCACGTTCATCGACGACATCGTCGAGGGTGTCGTGCGCGCCCTGCGTCATGCGCCGCGGCCCGACCCATCGTGGGACAGCCGCGCCGGCGACCGCGCGACCAGCTCGGCGCCCTTCCGCGTCTACAACATCGGCAACAACCAACCCGTCGACCTCCTGCGCTTCATCGCCGTCATCGAGGAGTGCCTGGGCAAGCAGGCCCGCAAGGTGCTGTTGCCGCTGCAACCCGGCGACGTGCCTGAAACCGCCGCCAACGTGGACGACCTCATGTCGGCCGTCGGCTTCACGCCCTCCACGCCGATCGAGACCGGCATCCCGCGCTTCATCGACTGGTACAAGCAGTATTACGGGCTGCGCTAGCGGCCGGTGCCGCCACGGCGTCAGATCGAGGCGGGCTCGACACCGGCGCGCCGGCCGAGGCTTGCCAACGCCGCGCGACGTCCCGGCCCCAGGCACCACAGCACCAGCACGGCCGTGCCGGTGACATTGACCGCCGCCATGACCCACACCATGCCGAGCGCGCCCGCCCACGGCACGACGACCAGGAAGCCCCCCACCGTGGCGACGCTGAGGCCGACCCGCCAGGCGAAGCGGAACCGCAGCTGGCCCCACACCAACGTCAGCGGCAGGAACGGGAAGATGAGCAGCGCGAAGGCGTGCATGGGGAGCAGTGTCCGCAGGAAGGCATACGCGGGCGCGTAGCCTTGCCCCAGCACCCAGACGAACAAGGCCTCGCCGAACGTCCACGTGACGGCCAGCAGCCCCACCGCCAGCGGCACGCCCGCCATGCCCGCGCCCTGCCAAATGAAGCGCCACGTCGCCGCCCAATTGCCCGCGTGCCAGTAGCGCGAGAGGTAGGAGAGCGACACGGTGTAGAGCGGTGTCGCCACGTAGGCGGGCACCGTCGCGACCGTCTTCGCGATCTGGTAATATCCAACGCGCTCCGGCGTGGTGAACAGGCCCAGCAACACCAGGTCGATCCGCTTCGACAGCGTGCTCAACACGTCCTCGCCCTTGTTGTAGAACAGGAATCGCACCACCTCCGCACGCTCGTCGCCAAGGCTAGACAGCGGCTCGCGCGTCCACCGCCCGCCCGACCTTCGGGCGAGCACCAGCGACGCCACGGCCAGCAGCAGCAGGCTCTGCGCGACGGCGGCCGCCCCCTGCGCCAGCACCACCTCGGTCGCCCCCGCCCACGTCGCGGCGGCGCCCAGCACCAGCCCGGCGCGCAGCACCACCATGCCCGCGTTCAGCAACGCGAGCGGACGGAACTCACGCAGGCTGGAAAGGATCCCGTTCGAGGTGTCCACTGTCGCGGCGATAGCCAGCGTGGCCGCGTGGAACACGACGACCCACCACAAACCTCGGTCGTGGAGGACGGCGCTGGCGATCCACGGCGACGCCGCCGACACCGCCGCCGCGCCGGCCACCGCCAGCCCCAGGTTCGCGCCATAGGCAAGGCGCACCAGCGCGCGGGCCTTGCCGCCCTCGCCCTTGCCGATGAACCCGCCGACGTAGCGCACCACCAGGTCGTTGGAGTCCGCCGACAGCAGCCGGACCACGAGCAGCGGGAACGACGCGATGAGCCCCACGAGGCCCAGTTCCGTGACGCCGAGCCAGCGGGCCACCAGCACGCCCTGCGCCGTGGCGACGACGGCGCCGAACCCGTTGGCGGTCGTCAGCTGCAACACGCCGCGGGCGGGGCCCGTGCGCAGCATTGCCATGCCGCGTCGCGCCAGGCGGCCCGGCCCGCCGCTAACCACGGCGCGCCACGCGCACAGTGAAAACAGCCTCGTCGGTCAACATGAGAGGCGCGTACGCTCGACGGGTGTGTGCGAGAGCACGGGCGTGGTTTCTCGGCATTGCGTCACGCGTAACGGGCATCGACGTTGCGCCCCGGCGCCACCGGCGAAGCCGACACGCACCGATACGATGTTGTCGCGGCCAGCGCCAAATGAATCTATCCGCGGTATGACATACCCTGGGGCTGCCCGTATCCCGATTGGACATATCCTCGGCGCACCAGCACCCGCCCCCCACTGGCGGTCGTCCCGGCAAACGGCCCACGCCTCGATATCGCCGCGCGTCGTGGTCAAGGCAAGGGGCGCCTTAGCCTGGGTCCACGGGAAGGTTCGCCTTCCCGCTCCGCGAGTCCCAACGCGCCAGCAACGTGTTGCCGGCCGACCGCAGCAGCAGGTAGAGGTCGAGCCGCGGACTCATCCGTCGGATGTATTCGAGATCGTACACCAGCTTCGCCTCGCAATCGTCCGTGCGGTCGAACACCTGGGCGAAGCCGGTGAAGCCCGGCCGCACCCGCAACCGCTCCCGAAAGGCGGGCAGCCGCTGCTCGATCACGCGCTGCTCGTCGACGTCCAGCGCGCGCGGGCCAACGAGGCTCAGATCGCCCTTCCAAATGCTCAACACCTGCGGCAGCTCGTCCAGCCCCGTCTTCCGCAGCAGCCGGCCGAGCCGCGTCACGCGCTTGTCGCCCGGCAGCGTCCACGATGGCCCCGTCTTGTCGGCGCCGCGGCGCATCGTCCGGAACTTCGCGATCGTGATCACCCGCCCATCGAGCCCGACGCGCCGCTGCCGGTAGAGAATGGGGCGCCCCTCGAACAGAAGCACCAGCAGCGGCACCAACGTCCACAGCACCACCCACAGCGGCAGCAGGACGACGTGCGCGACGCTGAGCACGGCCAGGTCGAACGGCCGCTTGTAACCCGCGCGCGCCGCCTCGGGCGCCTGTTGGGCGTCCCCGGCCGGCCGCTGGTATTCCACCGACCCCTGTGTTTTCACGAGTTACGCCACGCCCTTCGACACGCCGGTCTCGACGGGCGCCGGCTGCTGCGCCGCGCCTCGGCGGTCCATCTGCCGCCAGATCCACGGATAGGTCTTGGCGAGGCCTTCGCGCAGCGTGGTGCGCGGCTCCCAGTCCAGCAGCTCGCGCAGCAACGAGTTGTCGCTGTTCCGCCCACGCACCCCCTGCGGCTTGGTCAGGTCGTGCCGCTTGTGAATGCGCTTCCCCGCCGCCGCCGCCACCGCGTCCACCAGCTCGTTCACCGTCACCAGCTCGTCGGTGCCCAAGTTCACCGGCGCGTTGTAGTCCGACCGCATGATGCGGGCCAGGCCCTCCACGCAATCGTCGATGTAACAGAAGCTGCGCGTCTGCTCGCCGTCGCCCCACACCTCGATCTCGTCCTCGGCCTTCGCCACGCTCACCTTCCGCATGATCGCCGCCGGCGCCTTCTCCTTGCCGCCGTCATACGTGCCCAGCGGCCCGTAGATGTTGTGGAAGCGCACGAGGCGCACGTCCAAGCCGTGGTCCTCGTGGTAATAGGTCGCTAGTTGCTCCGCCATCAGCTTCTCCCAGCCATAACCCTTCTCCGGGTCGGCTGGGATGGCGTCCCGCTCCTTCAGGTTGCCCGCTTCCTCGCTCGTCTGCAGGAAGCTAGGGTACACACAGGCGGAGCTGGTGTAGAGGTAGCGCGTCACGCCGGCGAGGTGCGCCGCCTCCAGCATGTTCGCGTCGATGAGCAGGTTGTTGCGCGTGAGCTGCGCGTGGTTCGCGCTGATGTAGCCGATGCCGCCCATGTCCGCCGCCAGGTGGTAGACCTCATCGACCCCTGCCACCGCGCGGGCGCAGCTCTCGAACGAGCGCAGGTCGCCGATCAGCATTTCGTGGGCGTCGCTCGGCTCGAACTCGGGGTACTTGACGTCGCCGCCGCGAACCCAATGACCATCTGCCCGTAATCGCTTGACCAAGTGGTGCCCAATGAACCCACCGGCGCCCGTCACCAGAATCCGCATCCCCCATGCTCCTTCGCTACGCCCGGTGCCGTTCGTGGCGCGGGCGGCGCGTGTATTGCAGCAGCTTGCTGGCCGGCTTCAACACCGGCACCAGCAACCCCAGCAGCAGTTTCGACCTGCCCCAGGCGCGAAGCGACTCGATATTACCCGTCGCGATGTTGCGAAGGGAGCGGTTGCTGTTGCCGCCTAATGTCATCCTGGTGAGCACGCGGGGCAGGTAACGCGCGTTGGCCCGGTGCCGGTACAGCATCCGCAGCATGTGGTCGTAGTCGGCCGCGACGCGGAAGCGCAGGTCGAACGGCCCAACCTCGTCGTACACGCGCCTGCGGACGAACAGCGAGAAGTGCGGCGGCATCCACCCCAGGTACAGCTTCCACCGCGCGAACGCGCCCGCCCGCCAGTAGCGCACCACCTGGTCGGCGTCGTTTACGTACACCAAGTCGCCGTAACAGGCGTCGATATCGCGCGAGGCCATCGCCGCCGCCACGTCGCGCAGCACGTCGGCGTCCTCATAGCGGTCGTCCGCGCCGATCAGCCCGATCACCTCGCCAGTCGCCCGCGACACGCCCTTGTTCAGCGCGTCGAAGATGCCCTCGTCGCGCTCGCTCACCAAGACGTCGATGTCGCCCCGGAACCGCCCGATGGCCTCCAGGGTCTCCGGCTTCGATCCGCCGTCGACGACGATGAGCTCGACGTCCGGCATCGAGCGGCGCTGCTCCACGACGGAGGCGATCGCCTTGCCGATGCGCGGGTCGTTATAGACGGGAATCACGATCGAGATGCGCATGAAGCCTATTGCCGCCTCGAAGTGTAGGCGATTCGGAGAATGACGCCTAGTCCGGGTGGCGACGGTATATCGTCCCAACGCTATCATGGTGAGAATGATCGACTCGCAATGCCATCTCCGGCGCCGGCCGTGGGATCGTGCCCCGGTCGCGCTCCGTGTCCTTGTAGCGGAGCGGCGCGTTCGCGCGGCCTCGGCCCCGCCGGGCGCCACCCCATGAAGATCGCCTTCTACTTGCCGCGCATGGGCGACGGCGGCGTGGTGCGCGCGACCCTGCTGCTCGCCGGCGAATTCACCGCGAACGGCCACGCCGTCCATCTTGTGACGGTGCAAGCCCGGGGCGTGATGTATGGATCGCTCCCCAAGGGCGTCCGGCTCGTCGAGCTGGGCTCCAGCCGCACGTTGTCGTCCATCCCCCGGGTGGCCGCCTACCTGCGCCGCGAGCGGCCCGATGCGTTCGTCGCCGCGCACTACCACGCTAACATCGCGGCGATCGTCGCGAAGGCGCTCGCGCGCGGCCACGCAAGAATCGTCATCACCGAGCGCGTCGCCGTCGGCGCGTCGCTGCTGACCGAGCGCGGCGTGAAGGGCCGCGCGCTACGTCTGCTCGTGCGTAAGACCTACCCGCGAGCCGATGCCGTCGTCACCAACTCGCTCGACAACTCGGCCGAGCTCGCCGCGCTGTTCCGCTGGCCGCCACACCGCGTCCACACGATCTACAACCCCACGTTCGCCGGCGACGTGCCCCAGCGGGCGGCCATGCCCGTCGACCATCCGTGGTTCCAGCCGGGTGGGCCGCCGGTCATCCTTAGCGTCGGACGGCTGTCGCCGCAGAAGGACTACCCAACGCTGCTCCGCGCCTTTGCCCGCGTCCGGCGGTCCCTGCCCGCGCGGCTCGTCATCCTCGGCGAGGGCCCCGTCCGGCCCGAGCTCGAACGCCTGTCCATCGAGTTGGGCGTGCAGGCCGACACCGCGCTCCTCGGCCACGCGCCGAACCCCTACGCCTACATGGCGAAGGCCGCTCTGTTCGTGCTCCCATCCCGGTTCGAGGGGCTGCCCAACGTGCTCATCGAAGCCCAAGCCTGCGGCGTGCCCATCGTGTCGACCGCATGCCCCACCGGCCCGCGCGAGATCCTGCTCGACGGCGAGGCGGGCGCGCTCGTCCCCGTCGGCGACCCCGATGCCATGGCGGCGGAGATCGTCTCGCTGCTGCGCGACGACGCCCGCCGGGCGCGCTACGTCGCGGCCGCCGCCGGCAACCTCGACCGCTTCACCCCGCGCCGGTGCTACGAAGGCTACCTCCGCCTGCTGGAAGGCCTCGGCGTCGCGGCGCGGCCCGCACCCGTGGCATGAAGGACGCGCAAGCCATGACTCCCCAAGGCAACCGGCTCCACCTCGGCTGCGGAACGGTGGCCCCGGCGGCGTGGATCAACGTGGACGGCTCGTGGAACGCGTGGTTGTCGAATCACCGCCTCCTGCGCGGGCTGCTGCGCCGCGTCCGCATCGTCACGCCCAAGGACGACGCCATCGCGTGGCCGTCCAACATCGTCGTCCACGACGTGCGGCGGCGGCTGCCGTTCGCCGACGGCTCCATGTCGGCGGTGTATGCGTCGCACCTGCTGGAGCACCTCTATCGCGACGAGGCGCGCGCCCTGCTCCGCGAATGCCGTCGCGTCTTGGCTCCGGGCGGCGTCCTGCGGCTCGTCGTCCCGGACCTCGAATCGCTGGTGAACGAATATCTCGGCCGGGCCGCCGTTGGAGCGCCGGGCGAGGGCCCGCCATTCGAGCACGCCGCCGACCGGCTCGTCCACCGGATGCTCATGCGCTCCCCATCGCGGCCCGCCGGCAACCTCGCTCGCCGGCTCTATGGCGGCGCCAAGGACTTCCACAGTCACAAGTGGATGTACGACGCCGCTTCGCTCATCGCACTCGTGGGCGAAGCCGGCTTCACCGACGCGCGCCGCCACGACTACCTGGACAGCCGCATCCCCGCGATCCACGAGGTCGAGCGCGCCGAGAAGGTGCTGAACGGCGAGGGCATCTGCGTGGAGGGGGTCAAGCCCCCGGCCGGCTGACCGCCTCGCTACCGCCATTCCACGGCCGCCCGCTCGACCACCGACTGGTACTGCTCCCCTACGACCTGAGCGGAGAACCGGGAAAGCAATGCCGTGGCGCGGGCGACATGGCCGCGCGCCAACTCCGGCTCGCGCAAATACCGCGCGATCGCCTCCGCCATCGCCGGCGCGTCGCCCACCGGCACCAGCGTTCCGGCGGCGCCGTCGGCCAGGATCTCGCGCGGCCCCGACGGGCAATCGGTGGAGACGATGGGCACGCCGCACATCTGCGCCTCGATCAGCGCATTGCCCACCCCTTCGTAGACCGACGAGAACGCGAACACGGAAGCGCGTGCGACGTAGGGGAATGGGTTTTCGATGAAGCCTGGCATCCACACCCGGTCCTCCAGCCCCAACTCGCGGACGAGCGCCTCCAGCCGCCCGCGCCGCGACCCCTCGCCCAGAATCAGCAGCCGCGCCTCATGCCGCTTCACCACCTCGGCGAACGCGCGTATCAACGTCGCGTGGTCCTTCTCGTGCGACAGCCGGCCCGCCGACACGATCACCGGCACCCCTGCGCCGTCGGCGAACCAGGGGTGGTCCACCGGCTCGCTCGCCTGCCGCCGTATCTCCTCCCGGTCGCTGATGTTGTAAATGGTCACCACCCGAGCGGCGGGCAACCCCAGCCGGCGCAGCACGTCCTGTCGCACACCCTCGGAAACGGCGATCACGTAGGCCGCCCGCCGGTACGCCATGCGCTTCAGGCCGAGCTTCACGCGCCAAACGAGGCCGCGCCCGCCGGCCACGGCCACCGATGGCGTGTTGCTCTCGCGTATCACCACGGCCGCCCGCGAACCCGTTAGTCGGTTGGCCGCCACCGCCAGCACGCCAAACTGGAACGCCAGCACCACGTCTGGCCGCGCTTGGCGCAGGTTACGCACCAGCGCCGCGAGGATGCGCACGCCGTTTCGCGCGTCGCGCGGGACGATGGCCGCCCGCTCGAGCCAGCGCAACGGCAGCCGCGCCGATTCGACCCGCGCCGGCGGCCGCACATGCGCGAGGAAGTAGGGGTCGCCATCGAACGTCAAGCCCTTGGTGTCGGGCAGGCGTTTCGTCAGCTCGGCGCTCAGGTTGAAGAAAGCGCGCTCGATGCCCCCTCGCCGGGGGAATGGGTAGAACAGCACGAGCCTGAGCCCTCGCTTATCCATGCGCCGGCGTCCCGCGCTCGCCAGGCACCAGCGCCAGCAGCCG
>VGZX01000045.1 GCA_016872415.1 SAR202 cluster bacterium
TGACGAGGACGACCGCGAGCGCGTGCTGCCACGCCTCACGCAGGGGCAGCCGGTGGACTGCACGAGCCTCAAGCCCGAGCAGCACTTCACGCAGCCGCCGCCCGCGTACACAGAGGCGACGCTGATCAAGGGGCTGGAGGAGCGCGGCATCGGCCGGCCCTCGACCTACGCCCCGATCATCTCCACGCTCGTCGACCGGCATTACGTCGACCGCGAGCGGGGCCGGCTGAAGTCGACGAAGCTTGGTCAGGTGGTCGCGGACCAGTTGATGAACCACTTTCCCGACATCATGAACCTCGACTTCACGGCGAATATGGAAGAGCGGCTGGACGAGGTCGCCAGTGGGGAGATGGAGTGGGTGCCGGTGCTGCGCGATTTCTACGACCCATTCGAGGATGCGTTGGAGAAGGCGCAAGAGGCGATGCCCCGCGTGCGCGTCGTCGAGGAGACCGACGAGATCTGCGATCAGTGTGGGCGCCCAATGGTGATCCGCCAAGGACGCTTTGGGCCGTTCGTGTCGTGCTCCGGCTTTCCCGAGTGCCGGAACGCGCATCCGATCATGAAGAAGACGAACGTGCAATGCCCGAAGTGTGGCGGCGACTTGGTCGAACGCAAGGCGAAGGGCCGCACGTTCTACGGTTGCTCGAACTATCCGGAGTGCAATTTCACCGTGAGCAGCCGTCCGCTGGAACAGGCCTGCCCCGAATGCGGGGGCCTGTTGGTGGCCGCCGGCCGGGGCCAGGCGCGCTGCACCAACTGCGCGTACCGCGGCGCGGTGCCCGAGAAGGAACCCGCGGACGTGGCGTAGCGTCCGCGACGCGTCGGCAGCCGCTGACGTTCATGGCGATCCGGCGAGGGATGGGTGCCAAACCCACCCCTCTCGTTCGAGCCAGCATTCGTTGGGCCCTGTGCCCGCCGGCGGTGGAGCCCACAATCGCCGTATGAACGTGACGCTGCTCATCGTCGTCGCGGCCGGCTCGTTGCTCTTCGCCTACACCCACCTCGCCGACGTGGACGCGTGGGCCCGGCGCTGACACAACGCGCTCGGCGGCACCATCTGGTTCCGCACGCCGGCCATGTCGCGGGCGTTCGTGTTCGTCATGGCATGGAACGCGCTGTGGATCGGCTTGGTCGCGCTGGGCGTGTTGCTCTACCTCATGTTCAACCCGTAACGGGTCAGATCTTCTCGCCGGTGTCGCGGTCGGGGTGGTTCACCGCGCCGTACTTCCAGTAGCCGCGCGTGTAGAGCCAGGCACGATCGACGCGCTGGTCGTCGATGAGCCAGCGGCGTATGTTCCGCATGATGGTCGCCTCGCAGGCCACGAACACCTGTCCCCTGCCCGCCGGCAGACTGGCCTGGCGGAACGCCTCCTCCAGCGGCTGCCCCGCGATGCCGAGGGTCGGGCCGCGATGCACCCAGCGCACGTCCACCTTCGCCCGGCCCTCCAACGGCTGCTCCTCCAGCGCGTTTTCGACCTTGATATAGGCGGTGACGCGGGCCGACGCCGGCAGCACATCGAGGACCGTCGTGATTGCTGGCACCGCCGTGTCGTCGCCGGCAATCAACAGCCACTCCGCCTCGGGCTCCGGTAGGAAGGGGCCGCCGGGGCCAGCGATGACGGCGCGGTTGCCCGGCTTGGCGGCCTTGGCCCACGTCGATCCAGGGCCGTCGCCGTGCAGCAGGAAATCGACATCGAACTGGCTGCGCTGAGGGTCCCACCGCCGAGGGGTGTAGGTGCGGCTGGTCGGGTGCTCCTGGTCTTCGGCGAGGATGAGCCCGTTGGGTCCCCACTCGGGCAGCACGACCTCGTCATGGCCCGGCTTTGGAAAGAAGGCCTTGATGTGCTCGGCCGGGCCGCGCGTTGCGAAGTCGGCGAGCCCGCTTCCGCCGAAGGTGATGCGCTTGAAATGAGGCGTCACCTGCTCCACGCGCTCGACGCGGACCTTGCGAAACGTGGGTCGCAGCCGCGCGCGCGCCGCCTGCGGCTGTCCTTCCGTCACCATGGTGTCGCCCCTTCCCGTTCGAATGAGTATGTACGTACTGAGTTTTGACTCTAGCCGAACGTATTTTACACGCGCACGCTTCATTCGCACACCCGCCTTGGCGATAACGTGCACCCGCGACTGAAGACGCGGACGGCACGGGGACGGGATAATGCCCGCGTGCGGCAGAACCCCCTCATCGAGTCCTACCGGCGCCACCTCACCGCGACCCGCGGCCTCGCCGCGCCCACGGCGCGGAACTACGCCGGCGATATTGCCCCCTTTTTGGAATACCTCGAAGCCCAGAGTGTCGCGTTCGGCGACGACGGCGGAGGGCTCCGCGCGTTCATCGAGCGGACGGGCACGGAGCAGGTGACCCGCGAGTACCGCAACCTGGTGCGCGACTACGTTTCCTGGCTGTTGGAGCGGCGGACGGTGCGTAGTGGACGCCGGGCGGGGACCAAGGGCCACGCGCGGGCGAGCGTCGCGCGGTGCCTGGTGGCGCTGCGGGCGTTCATGCGTTACCTCGTCGAGCGCGGGCGCGCGCCCGATTCGCCACTGTGGGCGCCTCGCTCGAGCATCATGCAACGTTTCACGCCAAAGGCTCCGCGACGCCTGCCCGACACGTTGTCGGTGCCGGAGGCCGGTCGCTTGATGGGGGCGCCGGCAGCGATGGAGGGCGAGGCGCTGAAGGGTACGCCGGCCTCGGCCGCGATGCGGTTGCGTGACCGGGCGCTGCTGGAGCTGATGTATGGCGGAGGGCTGCGCGTGAGTGAGGCGTCGGGTCTGGAGGTTGGCGACGTGTTGGTCGCGGCGCGCACGGCACGGGTGCGCGGCAAGGGTTCGAAAACCCGCATGGTGCGCATCGGCCAGCCGGCGGTGGAGGCGCTGCGACGCTATCTGTCCGAGGGACGGCCGCTGCTCGCCGGCAAGCGTCCGTCGAGGGCCATCTTCCTCAACCGTGCTGGCGGGAGGTTGTCGCAGCGGGCGATCCAGGCACTGGTCCGTCGTCACGCCAGCCGCGCGGGGCTGCGAGAGGACGTGCACCCGCACACGCTGCGGCACTCGTTCGCCACACACCTGCTCGACGGCGGCGCCGACCTGCGCGTGGTGCAAGAGCTGCTAGGGCACTCGTCGCCCACCGCTACGCAGGTGTACACTCACGTTAGCCAGAACGAGGCCCGCCGCGTCTACATGGCGGCGCACCCCATGGCGCGGCGCAAGCCGCCGGAAGAGTAAACCGCATGAGCATCCTGGTCATCAATGGGCCGAACTTGAACACGCTCGGCCAGCGGCAGCCTGATATTTACGGGAAGACCACGCTGGCCGATATCGAGACGACGTTGAAGGAGTATGCCGACACGATGGGGGTGACGCTGCTGACGTTCCAGTCGAACAGCGAGGGCGCCATCATCGACTTCGTGCAGCAGCACACCGAGGGTTGCACGGGCATCGTCATCAACGCCGGGGCGTTCAGCCACACCAGCGTCGCCATCCGCGACTGCCTCGTGGCGGTGGGCGTGCCCGTCGTTTCGGTGCACATTTCGAACATCTACGCCCGCGAGGAGTTCCGGCACAGGGACATCATCGCGCCTGTCGCGCGCGGCCTCATCACAGGGCTTGGCACGCACGGCTACTTGCTGGCGCTTGACTATTTGGCCGAGCTGGCGAACCGAGGAGGCAAGGCATGAGCACGATGCGCCGCATTCAACGGCTGCGGGAGAAGATGCGCGAGCAGGGGCTCGACGCGATGTTCGTCTCCTCGCCCGAGAACCGCGCTTACTTCTCCGGCTTTCGGGGCTCGGCGGGCTATCTGTGGATCACGGACAAGCACCTCATGCTGGCGACTGACTTCCGGTATACCGAGCAGGCGGGCATGCAGGCGCACGACTTCACTGTGACGCGCATCGCGGGCAGCCTGGACTGGCTCAAAAACCTCGTGGGCGACTCCGGGGCCCGCCGCATCGGCATCGAGGACGCGCACATGGCCGTCAGCACGTTCAACGCGTTCAAGAAGCAGCTGGACGGGTTGGCGCCGCAGCCCGAGTTCGCGTATACCGGCTCGATGTGCGACCAGCTGCGCGCGGTGAAGGACGCGGACGAGCTGTATTTGATGGCGAAGGCCATAAGCCAGGCCGACGTGGCAATGGACGCGGTGTCGCAGAAGATACGGCCCGGCATGACGGAGCGCGAGGTGGCCTGGATGATGGAGGTCGCGATGCGGGAAGCCGGCGCCGACGCCATCTCGTTCGAGACGATCATCGCGGCGGGGCCGAACGGCGCGAAACCGCACCACCACCCGACCGACAAGCGCATCGAGGTCGGCGAGGGCATCGTCATCGACATGGGCGCGAAGTTCGACGGCTATTGCAGCGACATCACGCGGACGTATTTGCTGGGCAGGGCCGACGAGAAGTTCCGCACGGTGTGGAACACGGTGCTGGCGGCCCAGGAGATCGCGGAGGCGACGGCGCGCACGGGCATGACGGGCGCGGAGGTGGATGGGCTGGCCCGCGACGTCATCGCCAAGGCCGGCTACGGCGACACGTTTGGACACAGCCTTGGTCACGGCATTGGGCTCGCGGTGCACGAGTACCCGCGCGTGGGCCCCGGCGCCACCCAGCAGATCATCGAGGACGGCATGGTGTACAGTGTCGAGCCGGGAATCTACCTGACGGGTTGGGGCGGTGTCCGCATCGAGGACTTGGTGGTGATGGAGAACGGCAAGCCGCGCGTGCTGACGGCCGCCCGGAAGCATGACCTGATCGAGCTATAGCAACACCCAGAGGAGCCTGAGCGATGGTCATTGGATTCGGCGAGTTGAAGCGCGGCCTCACGATCGAGATGGAGGGCGCGCCGTACAAGGTTGAAGAGTATTACCAGCAGAAGATGCAGCAGCGGGCGCCGGTGTACCACCTGAAGCTGCGGAACCTGATCACCGGACAGCAGGTCGAGAAGGCGATGTCGGGAACCGTGAAGCTGAACCTTGCCCAGGTCGAGAACAGGGAAGTCACCTTTCTGTACGAGGCCGATGGCACCTACACGTTCATGGACTCGGCGACCTTCGAGCAGTACGAGGTGCTGGCGAACGTCGTCGGCGAGGCGTCGAACTATCTGACCGACCAGGCGACGGCCGAGCTCGTGTTCTTCAAGGGGCGGCCGGTGTCGGTCGAGCTGGAGACGACCGTGGACTTGGTGGTCGCCGAGACGGCGCCATCGTTCAAGGGTGACACGGCAAGCGGCGGCGGCAAGCCCGCGACGCTGGAGACCGGCCTGGTCGTCAACGTGCCCATGTTCGTGACCACAGGCGACAAGGTCCGGGTCGACACCCGCACCGGCACCTACCTCACGCGCGTCACGTCGTAGCGCATGGTCCGCCCGCGAAGCGAGCGCGATTCGCCGGCCTGGTCGCGATCAGCCCCGGCGGCTTTTCATTCATGAAGGCCACACCATGACCAGCCGTGGACATCGCAGGCCCGCACCGCCGCCGCTGCCATTGCGGAAGCACACGGTACTGGACGAGCTCGCCTCCTCGCTTGGGCGCGACGACGAGGAGCCGAACGTCGCGCTGGCAGGGAAGCTCGCGGCCAACGACGACGCGGCGGCCATCCGGATGCTCGTCGACCACCTGCGCGACGAGCGCCAGGCCATCGCCGGCGACTGCATCAAGGTGCTGTACGGGATCGGCGCCCGGAAGCCGGAGCTCATCGGGGGCCATGTCGATACGTTCATCGACCTGCTGGAGAGCAAGCAGAGCCGGCTCGCATGGGGGGCGATGACGGCGCTCGGCGCGGTGGCGGCCATCAAGGCGCCGGAGATCGCTAGGCGCATCGACGCGATCATCGCCGCGACCGACCGCGGGTCCGCGATCACGCAGGACTGGGGCGTGCGTGTGCTCGCCATGGTGGCGCGCAAGGAGCCGGCGTTGCGGCCGCGCGTCATGGCATTCCTGCTTGGCCTGCTCGATACCTGCCCGCCGAAGGACCTGCCGCGCCACGCCGAAAGCGCGTTGCTGGCCGCCAGCAGCGCCAACAAGCGGGCGCTGCTCGATGTGCTTCAGCGTCGCCGTCCCACATTGAACCCGTCGCAGGGCAAGCGGGTCGACCGCGTCATCGCGACGCTCAGCGGAGCGTAGCGGCACTGAAGGCCGCGGGCGGCGCACCGCGCGCTCCCGTTTCGCGCTTACGTCGCCGCTCTCGCCGCGTTCGGTTGGGGCGTGGTCGTATCGCCGCGACGGCCGGCGCGACTGCTTCAGCCGGCAGGCCGACCGTAGGGCTCGCCGTGGCCCTCGCTTGCGGCGAGATCGTGAGTCATTTGCCTCGTTGGCGTCGTATCTCTTGATATGGCGTTCGCGGATCTTCGCCATCTGGGGCTTACGAGGGCTTGCCAAAGGCGGTAAGCTTAATATAGGGGCCCATGGTGGGGATCGCAAGGCGCCGGGAGGAGGGCACACATGCGACCTATCGGAAAAGGATACCTCGACGCGACCTACGAGCAAGTGACCGACCGCGCGGAATCCGTCACCGGTACGTTCGACTTGGTGGTGGCGGTCGATCAAATGAAGGCCGTGCGGGCGGCATTGGTGCACTACTTCGGTACGGAGAACTGGCTCGCGGCGCGCGACAGCAAGACCACGGAGATGGAACGGCCGTCGACGCACGACACGCAATAGCGACCGGTGGCGATTCCACCTGCGAGGGCCATCACGGTAGACAAGCCTTTACTGGCGGTGGATTCCGATGGAGGGGCGGGCAAGTGCCCGCCCCTCCATCGTTGTCATAAGCCCAACCCCCGACCGGCGGTGCCGCCCCCGGCGGCGTCATGGCAGGCCCCCGTGCGTCAGCCTTGCGCCGGTCGAGCGTTCGGCGCCGCCCGATAGCCGTTCATCAGCAGCTCAAGACGCCCGCTCGCTGGGTCGAACATCAGCCCATGCACCGGCACGTCGTTCGGGATCAACGGGTTGTCACGAATGATCTGTGTCACCCGCCGCACATTGCCGTAGACGTCGCGAAACGTGCCGAGCCACTCGCCCAGGCTGGGGTGCAGCGCGGCGATAGCCTCGGGTGAAATGCCCCGCTCCAACATGCGCCGCTCCAGTTGCCGCTCGTCGATCTGCCCCATGCCGCAGTCCAGATGGCCGATGGTGTAGATCTCCTCGCAGCCAAGCGCGTGCACGGCGACGACCAGGCTGCGGATGACGCCGCCCTGCGAGTCGATCACCGTGGTGCCGGCGTTCTTGATCACCTTCGCGTCGCCCCGGCCGAGGCCCATCGCCGGTTCGAGGAAGTCGATAAGCCGGGTGTCCATGCAGGTGAAGATGGCGATCCTTTTCGCGGGCGATCGCGTGATGGGGCGCATGCTGTCGGCCACGAACCGTTCATTATGGGCGAGGACGTCGTCCAGCAGGGGCATGGGGCGCTCCTTCGTTCGCGTGATGTGCCACGGATTCTACAGCCCCTCGGTGCCTGGCGCCGACAGCCGCGGCCCGCTCCGTCCGGTCATGGCCGCCCGTCATGTCCCGGTGGACGATGGCGGGCGCGTGGGAGTGGGCCAGAGTTGGAGGCGCGCACCCATCGGATTGCGTGCCGGCCCACATGGAGCCGGCACGGCGCGGCCGCACAATCATGCCAAACCGAGCGTCCATGGAGCACGCGTGAAGATCGACGACGCGGCGATCACGCCAGCCCACGTCAGCAGGCCGTCATACTCCCGCCGTGTCGAGCAGGCGGGGGGATCGCTCGATGGCGCGGAGCCGCCGCGTCAGATGAAGGCGATCCGTGACGTGCTGGTCCTTTACTTCCGGCGCGACGATTGGCTGGCCGCGCGCGACCATCCACCGCTTGGCGGAGGCGCGACGGCGGGGCTCCACGGCGGCGGCGACCGCAGTCCGCGCGATTGGCGTTTCAGCCGCTAGCCGGCCATGCTTGTGTAGCGGGCGCTTCCGCGCTACGATGCACCCGTGGCGAGAAAACGCGCCGCCGGGGGAGCTGGGAAGGCCCGGCTGAGAGGTCCCGCTTTCGGGACGACCCCATGAACCTGACCTGGGTAATGCCAGCGTAGGGATGTCGTCCTCAGCCAGCGATGATCGTGAGGCCGTCCCGACGTGTTGGGGCGGCCTCATTTTTTCCGGCGAAGGAAGGTAGCGCATGGCACAAGCGCCGTTCACCGACAAGAGCCTGATGACCATTGGCCCCATTCCCGGCAGCCGCAAGGTCTACCTCGCGGGCAGCCGTGCCGACCTCCGCGTGCCCTTCCGCGAAATACCGCTGACGCCCACCACCGGGCGTTTCGGCACGCGCCACAACCCGCCGCAGCGTGTCTACGACACCTCGGGGCCCTATACGGATACGGACGCGGCCATCGATGTGCGGTCCGGCCTGCCGGCGTTGCGCCGCGGGTGGATCGTCGAGCGCGGCGACGTGAAGGAGTACGACGGGCGCGCGGTGCGGCCGGTGGACGACGGCCTGCGACGGGCCGGCGCGCTCGATGCCCTGGTGTCGTTCCCCGGCTTGCACCGGCGGCCGCTGCGGGCCAAGCCGGGCCGGAACGTCTCGCAGATGCAC
The DNA here is from genome assembly GCA_016872415.1 of SAR202 cluster bacterium. Lineage (GTDB taxonomy): Bacteria > Chloroflexota > Dehalococcoidia > Lucifugimonadales > Australimonadaceae > VGZX01. The sequence goes on from VGZX01000045.1 coordinate 8,547, forward strand.
TACGCGCGTAGGGGCCAGGTGACGCCGGAGATGGAGTTCGTGGCGCTGCGCGAGGGGTTGTCACCTGAGTTCGTGCGCGACGAGGTGGCGCGCGGCCGGGCGATCATCCCCGCCAATATCAACCACCCCGAGTCCGAGCCAATGATGATCGGCCGCAACTCGCTCGTGAAGATCAACGCGAACATCGGCAACTCGGCGGTGACTTCGTCCATCGAGGAGGAGGTCGAGAAGATGGTGTGGGCCACGCGCTGGGGCGCCGACACCGTGATGGACCTTTCCACAGGGAAGCACATTCACACGACGCGCGAGTGGATCATCCGCAACTCGCCGGTGCCCATCGGCACGGTGCCCATCTACCAAGCGTTGGAGAAGGTGGAAGGCAAGCCGGAGGAGCTGACGTGGGAGATCTACCGCGACACGCTCATCGAGCAGGCGGAGCAGGGCGTCGACTATTTCACCATCCACGCCGGCGTGCTGCTGCGCTACATTCCGCTCACGGCGAGGAGGGTCACGGGCATCGTTTCGCGCGGCGGCTCCATCATGGCCGCCTGGTGCCTCGCGCATCACCAGGAGAATTTCCTGTATACCCACTTCGAGGAGATCTGCGAGATCATGCAGGCCTACGACGTGGCGTTCTCGCTTGGCGACGGCCTGCGCCCCGGCTCCACCGCCGACGCCAATGACGCCGCGCAGTTCGGGGAGCTGGACACGCTGGGCGAGCTGACCCGGATCGCCTGGAAGCATGACGTGCAGACGATGATCGAGGGCCCGGGCCATGTGGCGATGCACAAGATCAAGGAGAACATGGACCAGCAGCTGGAGGCGTGCCACGAGGCGCCGTTCTACACTTTGGGGCCGCTCACGACCGACATCGCGCCGGGCTACGATCACATCACATCGGCGATCGGCGCCGCGATGATCGGCATGTTCGGCACGGCCATGCTCTGCTATGTCACGCCGAAGGAGCATCTTGGCCTGCCCAACCGCGACGACGTGAAGGTGGGCGTCATCACCTATAAGATCGCCGCGCACGCGGCCGACCTCGCCAAGGGCCACCCCACCGCGCATCAATGGGACGACGCGCTTTCCAAGGCGCGCTTCGAGTTCCGCTGGCAGGACCAGTTCAATTTGGCGCTCGACCCCGAGACGGCGCGCGCCTTCCACGACGAGACGCTGCCCGCCGAGGGCGCGAAGGTGGCCCATTTCTGCAGCATGTGCGGCCCCAAGTTCTGCTCCATGCGCATCACGCAGGACGTGCGGGACTATGCCCAGCAACACGGCCTGGACAGCGAGGCGGCCGTCACGGCGGGCATGGAGGAGAGGTCGAGGGAGTTCCTTCGTCACGGCGGCAAGATCTACCTGGAGCCGTCGGACAGGCCCTGAGCATGCGTCGCTAGCGGGAGGAGGACTGCCTTCGCGCCTCCTTCTGCCTTGCCAATCGCCACTTGCCCGATGACATCACTACCCGCACAATGGCACCCGTGCAAACGTTTTCCGTCGCCGAGCTTGCCGAGTATCTGAAGGTCGGGTTGGAGCGCGATCCCGGGCTGCGCGACCTGTGGGTTTCCGGCGAGGTCTCCAACCTGGTCAAGGCCGTTTCCGGCCACGCTTACTTCACATTGAAGGACGCGGCGGCGGCGCTGCGGTGCGTGCTGTTCAAGGGTGGCAGGGGCGCGCAACACCTCCAGCATGGCGCGCAGATCAACATTCACGGCCGGGTGTCGCTCTACACGCAGCGCGGAGACCTGCAGATCTACGCCGACGTCGTGGTGCCGGCGGGCCAGGGTGTGCTGCAGGCCGAGTTCGAGCGGCTGCAGGCGAAACTAGAGGCAGAGGGGCTGTTCGACGTATCGCGCAAGCGGCCCCTGCCCGCCTTCCCGTGCCGCATCGGCATCGTCACGTCGGAGACCGGCGCCGTCTTCCACGACATCGTGCGCGTGCTGACGCACCGCTACCCCTTGGCGGAGGTGGTGTTGTGCCCGGCGCAGGTGCAAGGCGACGAGGCGCCGGCGCAGGTGGCGGAGGCGATCCGCGCGCTGAACCAGACGGAGGGCATCGACGTGATCATCGCCGGCCGCGGCGGCGGCTCGCTGGAGGACCTGTGGGCCTTCAACACCGAGCTGGTCGCCCGCGCCATCCACGCTTCGCGCGTGCCGGTGGTGAGCGCCGTCGGCCATGAGGCCGACGTCACGATCGCCGATCTGGTGGCGGACCTGCGCGCGCCGACGCCGTCCGCCGCGGCGATGGCCGTGTCGCCCGACGTGCGCGAGCTGTCCAACGAAGTGTTCGCGCTCGCCACGCGCGCCGTCGCCGTACTGGATGGCATGGTGCTCATGGGGCGCCGCGACGTTACCGGCCTCGTCCACCGCATGCGCGGACGCCTGCCTGACAACGCCACGGCGCGCCTGGGCGTCGACGACCTGCTGGAGCGTGGACAGCGCGCGTTGCTGCGCGGCCTGCGCCGCCAGAAGGAACAGACGGAGGCGCTGACGTTGACCCTTGCCGCGCTGGACCCGCGGGCGGTGCTCGCGCGCGGGTATGCCATCCTCATCAGGGCCGACACCGGCACGACCGTTTCGTCGACGAGCGCGGTGACGGCCGGTGACCGCATCCGCGCGACGGTCCGTGACGGCACTTTCGAAGCGGAGGTGCGCTGAGAGTTGGGTACAATGTCTTCCGTGCCATCCCACGCGAGCAAAGAATCCAAGCTGACCTACGAGCAGGCCTATACGCAGCTGCGGGAGACGGTGCAGGCGTTGGAGGCGGGCAACTTGTCGCTCGACGACGCGACGAAGCTGTTTGACAAGGGCATGCGACTGGCGAAGCAGTGCAACGAGCTGCTCGCCGCCGCCGAGCTGAAGATCACGCGCTTGCAACGGCAGTACGGCGAGCAGATGGCGATGGTGGGCGAAGCAGAGGACGACGACGGGGCGGTCGACGAGGACAGGCGCTGATGCTGCGCGGCGATTTCCACATGCACACGTACTATTCGTATGACTGCATGACCGACCCGAGCGCGCTGGTGCGCCGCTGCGAGGCCGTTGGCCTCGACTGCATCGCCGTGACCGACCACAACAGTGTGAAGGGCGGGCAGGCCGCGCGGGCCATCGCGCCTTTCTTGGTCATCGTCGGCTCCGAGGTGATGACGACCCGCGGCGAGATTACGGGCCTGTTCCTTAGCGAGGACGTGGAGCGCGGCCTGTCGCCCGTGGAGACCTGCAAGCGGATCAAGGCGCAGGGCGCACTGGTGAGCATTCCCCATCCGTTCGACGACGCCGGCCGCAAGCCGCTGGCATTCGAGGCATTGGAGGAGGTGCTGCCCTACGTGGACATCTTGGAGGGCTTCAATGCCCGCACGTTCCTGGCTGCGGACAACGCCCGTGGGCTGGCCTATGCGCGCGACCATCACTTCCGATACACGGCCGTCAGCGACGCGCACACCCTGGGGGAGCTGGGCGGCGCGTACACCGAGCTGCCGGAGTTCGACGGCACGCCCGATGGCTTCTTGAAGGCGCTGGACGGTGCGAAGCTTACGCAAAAACGGTCGTCGCAGCTCGTCCGCCTCTACTCCACGGTCAATAAAATCCGCCGGAAATTCTCGCGCGTGCCATGACGTTACGACTCGGTTGGTTCACGGCGGGCCGCGGACCCGGTTCGCGCGGAATGTTCCAGCACGTACTCCACGCCATCGCCGGCGGCACGCTCGACGCGCGCATCGAGTTCGTTTTCATGCACCGCGAGCGCGGCGAGGGCGACGGCAGCGACGCGTTCATGGACCTTGCCGCTTCGCATGGCATACCGGTGGTTGCGCTCTCCTCGCGACGCTTCGCCACGGAACGCGGCGGGCCGCTGTCGCTGCACCGCGAGGCGTTCGATGCCAAGGCAATCGAACTGCTGGCGCCGTACCGTCCCGACCTGTGCGTGCTCGCGGGCTACCTGCTCATCATGAGTCCGGCGATGACGCGGGCGTTCATCCACGTCAACCTGCACCCCGCCCTGCCGGATGGTCCCATCGGACTGTGGCACGAGGTAATTTGGTGGCTGATCGAGCAACGGGCAGCCGAGGGCGGCGCCTTCATGTTCAAGGTGACCGACGAGCTCGACCGTGGCCCGGCCATCAGCTATACGCGCTATGCGCTGCGGGGCCCGGAGCTCGACCCGCCGTGGCGCGACGCCCATGGAACGCCGATCGCCGACCTGCGGGCGCGCGGCGAGGAACAGCCATTGTTCGCCGTCATCCGGCGCGAGGGCCTGCGTCGCGAGCCATTGCTGGTCACGGCGACGCTGCGCTTGTTCGCCGGCGGCGAGCTGCGCGTGCGCGACGGGCGGGTCGTGGACGAGGCCGGCAACCCGGCCACGGCGCGCGACCTCACCTCGGACATCGAGGCGGCGCTGGCGCGGAAAGCCTCGGCGACCCCCGCGTGCTATTCTGGCTGAAAACCTAGACGGTATTGCCCCGCAACGCCGGAGAGGCCTGTGATCAACCCATCAATCGCCGACGGCCCCTCGCTCGGACGGGGCCGGCGCGTCGGCATCGTCGCGACCATGGCGCTGGCCCTCACTCTCTCCACCATGAGCCTGACGGTCGCCTTCGTGTCGCTGCGGCAAATCGCGGAAAGCCTCGGCACCAGTATCGCATGGGCCGGGTGGACGGTCACCGCCTATCAACTGGCGCAGTCGGTGTCGATGGCGCTGATGGGGAAGCTGGGCGAGCAGCTTGGCCGACGACGCCTGTTCCTCATCGCGTGCGTGGCCCTGCTCGCCGGCAACATCGGCGCGGCGTGGGCACCCACCATTGGCGTCCATATCCTCATGCGCACCATCGCGGCGCTCGGGGCCGGCAGCTTCCTGCCCTTGTCCGTCGGCATCGTCAGCCGGCACTTCCCGCGCCAGCGCACCATGCTCGTCGGCAGTTTCTTCATCTTCTTCCCGCTGGGCTGGCTCATCGGCGCGCCCACGGCGGGGGCGATCATCGACGCCGTCGCGTGGCGTTGGGTGTTCTTCATGCCCGTTCCGTTCGCGGCGCTCGCGCTGGCGATGGCGCTGCTGTTCATTCCGGAATCCAAGGGCGAGACGCGGCACCGGATCGACCTGCGCGGCGTCGCGCTGTTCACCAGCACCATCATCGCATTCATGCTGGCATTGAGCCTGATGCGGGGCGACTACGGGCTTCCCGCCTACGCGCCCTTCCTGCTGCTCGTGGGTGCGCTGCCGCTCGGCTTCTGGTTTTGGGGCACCGAGCACCGAGTGGAGGAGCCGGTCGTCGATCCGGCGCTCATCAAGTCGAAGCCGCTCATCGCGGCGAACCTGTTCAACTTTTGCTTCTCGGCCGTGGGCTTCGCGACCAGTAGCCTGGTGCCGCTCTACAGCGTGGAGGCGTTCGGGTTCTCCAACAGCGCGTCGGGCGCAGTGTTGATCGGCCTCGAAACCGCCGTGGTGACTGGGGCCATGGTCACGAGCTTCGTGCTGCTGGGCCGCTTCAGCAACCGCTCGCTCATGTTCGTTGGCGCGCTGCTGCTCTCCAGCAGCCTGCTGATGATGGGCTCGGGCGTCGGCGACGTGCGTATCGCGGGCGTCGCCGTGTCGGCGTTCTGGGTGCTGACGGCGATCCAGATACCGAGCGGCATCGGCTTTGGGCTGATGATGGCGCCGAGCGCCAATTCGGGCACCGACCTGTTCCCTGGCAAGCTGGCGTCGATCGTCGGCCTGCGCAACATGTTTCGGCAGGCGGGCGGTGTCGTGCTTGCCACGCTCATGTTCTTCTACCTCGCCGGCGCCAGCGACTGGGTGCAGGGCGTCCGGTTCCTGTTCCTGCTCACCGGCGCCGCGATGATACCGGTCGGCTTCCTGGCGCTGCTGACGCCGGGCAGCGCGGCGCGGAGGGCCAGCGCCTCGGCGGCGTCGGCATCGGAGCGCCCGAATCCCGCCCGCCAATAGAGAACGAGCAAGAACGGCCGACACGCCGGGCGGCCCTGGGAGTCCTGCCCACGGGCCGTTCGCGATGTGCGCGGAGTGGGTCGGCAGCGATGCCCCCCGCCGGTCGCGTTCGATCGAGCGATGGACCGGCTAGCCCATGCCGGCGTCGCCCTCGTACTTGCCCATGATGGGGTCGAGTCCGATGTCGGCCCAGCTTTCGGCGTTCATGAACGCCATCCAGCGGCGGTAGAAGTTGCGCTGGTTGCTTTCCGAGATGTAACGGTCGGAGTGCTCGCCGGGTCAGATGTCGTGCCGGAGCGTGCGGCCGCTGCCCATCGAAACGATCTGCCGCACCCGCCGCGCGACGGGGCTCTTGCTGGCTTCCGTCACCTGGCGCCAGTTGTCGATGTCGTCCTGCTCGTTCAGGCCAGCGGCCCCGTTGCCCTGCGAGCTGCCCTGGGCGAAGGCATGATGCAAGTCCTTCGCCATGTCCTTCTCCACCAGGCCGAAGTGCCAGAACTCGGTCGCCGGCGGCCCGCGCGGCAACGCCAGGCGGAAGCCCAGCACGGTGTTGGGGACCAGGCTGTGGTTCGCGAGGTGAATGTGACGGGCGCGGTAGTGGCCCAGGCGGCGCTCCGCTTCGGGCAGCGTGCGGCGGTGGTGTTGGAGCAGGGCGTCGTAGTTGAACTTCGTGATGCCGTGAGCGCGCCGCGGGGAATCGTCGTCGACGACACGGAAGGTCAGCGAGTGGCCGTTGACGAAGACGTGGTGATTGGGGTTCGGGTCGGCGAACAGCGCCTTGTGGGTCGACATCGGCGTGCCGAGGAACTTGGCCGCACCGCTGCGCTGGAGTAGTGGCTGATGGGCACGTGGTAGTTGTCGGAGCAGTTGTCCACCGGCGTCTTCCAGTTCACCGGCTCCATCCACTTCTGCGGGCCGTAGGCGATCATGCCGTTGTCGCGCCGGTTGAACAGAGTGTCGAGATACCAGCGGGCGTCGCCGAGGTAGGCCTCCAGCGTCGGCGCCTCCTTGTCCCAGCAGGCGAAGATGAGGCCGGCGTAGGTCTCGCACCGCGCCTCGACGAGGCCGAGCTCCTCCTTGTTCAAGGCGCCGTAGTAGGCCTCCTGCTCGCCGGGGACGTATTCGAGGCGGC
>VGZX01000046.1 GCA_016872415.1 SAR202 cluster bacterium
TCGGCGTCGGCGTCACCGCCGGACCGGCGCATCCAACGAGCAACGGCAGGCCCAGCGTGATTGACCCAACGAGGAGCGCGGGCCTCGGTCGAAATCGCATCGTTGTCTCCCTCAATCGCGGTGTGATTGGCTACACAGCCATACGGAGGCCGGCGCCGCGTGGATCAAAAAGGCGCCCGCCCCAAGGTGTTGGGGCGGGCGCCTCGTTGGTGCCGTGCGTTACACGCCGCGGGCTAGCTCGCCGCGGGTGGCGCGGGAATCGCGCCGCATGCGGTGTAGGTGGCCGGCGCACCCTTCTGGTGGGTGTTGACCACGTGCGGCGAGGTGCGGAACACGCCCCACGGCGTGTCGACCGTGGTGACGGACGTGACCAGGCCCGCCTTCTCGCTCAGGCTCGTCAGCGGAGCAACCACTTTGCCAAGGTTGGCGCAGGTGCCGCTGTAGATGTGGATCGCCTCGCTCTCGATGGCGCCGTTGGTCAGGGTCACGACGACCTCGGTGCGCTCGCCGCGAGCGGTGAGGGTGGCGTAGCCGTTCTGCTGCGAGCCATTCCGGCCGGCCAGCGCGAACGTGGTCGTCAGGTTCGGGGCCGGGATTTGACCACACGCATTGAACGTGCTCGCGTCCTTTTGGTAGACGTAGACCATGTGCTCGCCGTTCGCCAGCAGCGACTGCAAGCTGGCGTTGATCGTCGTGACCGAGACATTGCCCGCCAGGTTGTTCAGGGTGAACACCACCGAGCCGGGGTTGCCCGAGTCGGAGATGTTGAAGTCGCAGCTGCCGCGGTGGATCCTGACGTTCTCGGACGCCGCGGTGCCGGCGGTGACGTAAACCGTGACCTTGGTGGACGCACCCTGGCCGATCAGCTGGACCCAGCCGGTGACGCCCGTGTCGCCCTCTTGGCCCAGCGCGAACTGCACGACGTTGGCCGCGTCGGCCAGGGCCGGAGCCGACGGGACGGCGGCGCAGGCGGTGTAGGTGGTGCCGCCCTGCTGTACCGTGTTCACCACGTACTTGTTGACTCGGATCGTGGAGAGCGGCAGGTCGATGGTGGAAACCGACGCCCCACCGGTGACGTTCGCGAGGGCGCGGACGAGCACGCCGGGGTTGGCGCCGCAGTTGGGGCCGCTGTGGACGCCGGCCGTGCCGCTGGTGAGTGCGCCACGGGACAGCAGCGTGACCACGTTGGTGGACGTGCCCTTGGTGCTTAGGGTGGCGAAGCCGTTTTGGCCGGAGCGGTTCTGCGCGGCCAGCTTCACCGTGACCGTGTTCATTTCAGCGGGGATGTTGCCGCAAGCGGTGTAGACAGCCGCGTTGGCCTTGCTGTGCGTGTTCACCGCCAACCCGCCGGTGAGCAGGCTGGAGAGCGAGGTGTTGAGGGTGGTGACGGACAGGCCGCGGTCGGCGATGTCGGCCAGCGGGTGGACGACGGCGCCCAAGGTGTTGCAGGGGCCGCCGCGGATGTGCGCGGCTCCCGTCGCCGTGGCGCCCGGGAGCAGGCGGAGGGTGACCTTGGTTTGCGCGCCCTGGCCTTCGAGCAACGCCCAGCCGCTGCGGCCGGAGTTGTTCTGCGCGTCGAGGGCAACGATGACCACGTTGGCGGCCTCGGCCGACGTCGGCGGGTTCGCGTGGGTCGGCAGGTTGCCGCAGGCCACGTACTGTGTGGCGTCTGACGCGCGGTGGATGTTCACCGCGTAGGTGCCCTCCAGGATCGAAACCAAGTTGACGCCGGTCAGGGTAGTGACCGAGACGTTGTTCGTCATGTTGGTGAGGGGCCAGCTGACGCCGCCAAGGTTGGCGCCGCAGGTGCCACCGAGAATGTGGATGGCCTGCGCCTCCGCGCCGGTGACGGGCCGGGAGATCTGGACGACGACTTCGGTGTCGGCGCCGAGGGCGTTCAGGGTGGCGAAGCCGCGCACGCCGCTGGCGCCGAGCGCGCCCAGCGCGATCGTGGCGGTGTTCGCCGAGGTGGCGAGGTTGCCACACGAGACGAACGCGGACGGGTCGGACGCCGAGCGGGCGCCGATGGAGTAGCCACCGTTGACGATGATCGAGATCGGAAGCGCGACTGTGGTCACCGATGTGTTGTTCGGGCCGGCCACTTTGCTGAGGCCGTACGCGAGGCCCGAGCCCGCGGGGGTGCCGCAAAACCCGGCGTAGATGCCCGCCGCGCCAGCCGCGCCGGCGAGCCGGACGACGACCTCGGTTTCGTTGCCGCGGGCGCTGAGCACCGCCCAGCCATCGGGGCCGCCGCCGACTCCGGCGAGCTTGATCTGCGCGACTTCGGAGGCGTTAGCCAAGGGAACGTAGGAGCCCGCGGGCAGGTCCGGCCCAGGCGTTGGCGTCGGGGTCGCCGTTGGCCGCGGCGTCGGTGTTGGCGTCGGTGTTGGCGTCGCCGTGGGCACAGCGGTGGGCGTTGGTGTCGCCGTCGCCCTTGGTGTTGGTGTCGGTGTCGGGTTGTTACACGCTGCCAACACGAGCGTCAGCACGAGAGCGAGCACGAGGCCGGGGGCCCAGAGGATTCTACGATGCATGCGGATCACCTTAGCGAACGGATTGTCTGCAACCGAATGAGGGTGCCTTGCGGCCATCTACATTCATCACGGTCTGCGAAATGAGGCGCAGCAAGCCTACCCGCGCGACGTCCTGAGCGATGATACCTCAAAATCCGCGCGTTTGCTGCGCTAGCATTAAGCAGAATTGTCCAATCTGACAAGGGGGTAATGGCGCCCAACTCGCCTGTTTTTCAGTCTGCTCAGGTCGCTTCGGGAGCGCGGCGGCCATGGCAGCCCGCCCTTTTGCGCGCGCCGCGACCCTCCGGGGCGCCACCGTCGCCCGCGATCCAGCATTATCAACGCCGAGGGCAGGGTCGCGTCAGGGCTATCGCCTCGTCCAATCGGCGGAGCACGCATCGCCCAATCGTCACGGCGCGCCGCCGGCACGCGACCGCGCGTGGTGAGCGAGCGATGGATGGTCGGCATCGCGCTGTTTCGCTGGCCCGCCCGCCGTCCCCGACTAAGCCGACCTGCGCGCGGTCGCCGTGTTACCCGGCCAGATGCGGACCGTGCCGTAGACGCCGTCGTAGCCGGGTGAGATGTCGACCTCGCCAGCGCGCACGCGCCGCACGCCATCGGCGATGCGCCCGCCCGCCAGGCACTCGATGTCGCCGAGCGCGGCGACGCGCAGGACGGCCAGTTCGCCGCCCAGCTCCCGCACCAGCGCGTCGTAGGCGTCCCGCACCGCCCGCGTAGCGCGGCCCTTGCCCAGCGCCTGGGCCAGTATCTCGTCCAGCGGCACCAGCCGGGCGAACGGCGGGCGCTTGCCTTCGGGATCGCGCAGCATGCCGTCGCCGCCGGCGATGGCGCGGTGAGGCCGCTTGGCGAGCAGCTCGTTCTTGTAGGCCACGCCAAGCGTCAACTGGTGGCCGCACACCGGGCATCGACCGCCATTGGCGATGCTAACCCCGGGCGCCTGCGTCACGCCGTGCTCGCGATGGCCGTCGAATTGGTACTTGCCTTCCTCTGGATAGAACTCGACCGTGTAGGCCACCTGCTGCCGGCGGAGCGCCTCTCGAAAGCCGTCGTAGCTGGGCTTGCCCTCGAACACCGTCAGCTCACGGCCCATCCTCTCCAGCGAGTGAGCGTCCGAATAGGAGACGATGGTGAGCCCGTCGAGTTCGGGCACGCGCCAGTTCATGTCGGGATCGCTGGACAGCCCGGTCTCGACCGCGTGGATGCGCGAAAGCATGTCGCCGAACGCCTCGGCCAAGGAATCGAAGCCGCCCTTGGAGCCGAACACCGAAAACCACGGCGTCCAAGCGTGGGCGGGCACGACCTCGATCCGCTCGTCGACCGAGAGCGTCAGCTCCACCAGGTCGTGCGCGGAAATGGCGAGCGTGGGGCGGCCGTCGGCGGCGAGGTCGCCGTATGGCGCGATGGCGGCCCGCAGGCGGTCGACGGCATCGAAATCGGGGCGTACACCAGCAGGTGCAGCTGGCGCGTCTTGCCGTCCTGGCGGTAGACGCAGCTCAACTCTGTGCCGAGGGTGAAGCGCGCGCCATCGTGGCTGAAGAGGCCGTCGCCCTCGTCGCGCAGCCCTTCCTTAAGCGAGGCCAGCCAGTGGGGATGGGTGAAGTCGCCGGAAACGAGTAAGTCGATGCCCTTGAGCGGTGCCTAGTAGGCGAGGTTGTCGAGCGTGAGCGCGGGGCTGGTGCCGCGCGCATGGAACGAGTGAAGGTGCAGATCGGCCGCGTACATGCGCGCGCCTCCCATCGAGAGGATCGACCACCAATTCGATTATAGGCGCCGCATTCCGGCTCCTCGGGCCGCACCGCCGCCGGAAGGCGCGACGAACACGTTGACACGCCGGTGACCGGATGCTACGTTAGCCTGATCGCGGCCTTGTAAATGCCGCTCGTTTGTCATGCCGTAGTAATATGTGACAGTTGCTCGACGGCGGCCGAAGGATGTCGCCGGAATTAGTCCACCGCGTATCCGATAGGACGTATGCCATGCAGATGACCGGAGCCCGCGTGGTGTGTGAAGCCCTTCTGCGGGAGGGCGTGGATGTGATCTTTGGGCACCCCGGGGGCGCGGCACTTCCTTTATACGACGCGCTCTGGCACTACCCGCAGCTGCGCCACATCCTCGTGCGGCACGAGCAGGCCGCCGCGCACGCCGCCGAGGCCTATGCCCGCGTCACCGGCCGCGCCGGCGTCTGCGTCGCCACGTCCGGCCCCGGCGCCACCAACCTGGTGACCGGCCTGGCCGCCGCGAAAATGGACTCCACGCCCATCGTCGCCATCACCGGGCAGGTCGCCCGCGGCTTGATGGGCACCGAGGCGTTCCAGGAGTGCGCGACGACGGAGATGGTGGCGCCCATCGTGAAGAAGGCGTTCCTGGTGATGGACACCAAAGACATCGCCCCCATCATCCACGAGGCGTTCGTCACCGCCATGTCCGGCCGTCCCGGTCCCGTGCTGATCGACTTGCCGAAGGACGTGCAGGCGGAGCTGATGGAGGCGGTGCTGCCACCCCTGTACCCCCACAAGAACGGCGCCGGCGGCCCCGCCCTGCCCGCGGCCGACCTGCTGCGGGAAGCCGCGCGGCTGCTGAACGAGGCCGAGCGGCCGCTGCTCATCGTCGGCAATGGCGTGCACATCGCCAGCGCGTCGGACGCGCTGCGCGAGCTGGCCGAGAAGACGGAAGTCCCGGTCATCAACACCTTGCACGGCATCGGCGCGTTCCCGCGAAGCCACCGGCTCGCATTGGGCATGTTGGGCATGCACGGCATGTATTGGTGCAATATTGCGACCACGGAAGCCGACCTCATCGTCGGCGTCGGCATGCGCTTCGACGACCGCGTGATCGGCAGGCCCGGCACGTTCGGCGAGCGCGCCAAGATCATCCAGATCAACGTCACCGGCGACCAAATCGGGAAAACCGCCCGGGCCGACCTGGGCCTGCTGGGCGATGCCCGCCTGGTGCTGGAGGCGCTGCTGCCGCTGACGCAGCGGCGCGAGCGCAAGCCCTGGTTCGACCGCATCGCCGAGTTGCAGCGCAAGCACCCCAGCCTCGACATCCCCGACATGGACGCGATCACCCCGCAGCTGGTCATGGCGGAAGTGAACAAGGCCGTGGCCCGCGCCGATGACCCCATCGTGGTCACCGGCGTCGGCCAGCACCAGATGTGGGCGGCGCAATTCATCGAGCTCGACCTCCCGCGCAGCTTCGTCACGTCCGGCGGCCTGGGGGTCATGGGCTTCGAGGTGCCCGCCGCGATCGGTGCCCAAGTGGGCCGGCCAAACGCGACGGTGTGGGCCGTCTGCGGCGACGGCGGATTTCAGATGACCCTGCAAGAGCTGGCAACCGTCGCGCAGGAGCACCTGCCGGTCAAGTACGTCATCATCAACAATGGCTATCTGGGCATGGTGCGCGAGTGGCAAGAGCTATTCTACGAGCACCACTACAAGTCCGTGTCCATCAGCAGCCCGGACTACGTGAAGCTCGCCGACGCCTATGGCATTCCCGCGCTGGTGGTCACGAACAAGGAAGACGTGCGGGCGGCCATCGAGGAGGCCGAGCGGGCCAAGGGGCCGTTCTTGTTGGACATGCGCGTGGCGCCGGAGGAGAACGTCTATCCCATGGTGCCGCCGGGGGCTTCGCTGGCCGAGACGGTGGAGGACCCGCGCGTGGTCGACCGCCGGCAGAAGATCGTCGTCGGCCCCGAGGGCACCGTCAGCTACCCGTGACCCAAGCCATCGCCGCCTCGCTCATGGTGGCGGCGTGACGAGCATCGACCGACGGCCACCCGCATTGGGGTGGCCGCCACGTTTCCGGCGACCGCGAGGGCACGCGCCCGTCAGCCACCCCTGCCCCATCGAGCAACGGCGAACGCGTCGACGCCACGGTCCGCGATGACCTCGCAGCTGACGGAGCCCGGCACCGACACGAGGCGCAGGACGCGCTCCAGCCCGGACGCGTCGGCCCGCGCCTGTTCGACCGTGTCCCACTGGTAGAGGCCGGCGTAGTCGCCCGTGACCACGTCCACCAGCCACCACTTCGACCGGAAACCCGGCAGCCCCACGAAGAAGGGCGTCGTCACGATGCATACGCGCTCGAAGATGGCGTGGCGAATGCCACGGTGGCGCCTGGGCATGAAGCGCAAGCGGAACCTCGGGTGTAGCAGCACGGGCCGCGCGCCGGTGCTCTGCTTGGCGCGTCGTACAGTGAGGCGAAACGTCACGTATTCCCGCCCGTCGCCCGCCCGGACCGCGGTGCCGACACGCGAACGATCAAGGCGGACGCGCCCGCGGCACAGCCCCACAGCGCCGCCGGCACGGACCGCACCCAGGTGCCCACTCCCCATGATCGCGCCATGACAACCCCCTTCCGCGCCTGCTCCGCCTCGGCGTACCGCGCGTCCGCCTACGACGGGTATTGGCGCAGCTCGACGGTGACGCCCTAGGGGCCGACGAAGTAGAACGACTCGGCCCGGCCGCGCGCGCCGAAACGGTTGCCCTTGGCGCCGATGACATCGCCCGCCGCCTGGACCGCGCACTCGGCCTCGTACAAATCGCCGTCCACCACGAGGCAGAAGTGGTCGAGCGCCTGGCCGTCCGCCGGCGCCGCGCCGTCGCTTGGCAACAGGTCGATGATGGTGCCGGCCGTCACCCGCACCGACGGGAACGGCGCCTTGCCCGCGCGCCACTCGTCGAGGCGCACCGGCTCCAAGCCCAAGACGCCATGGTAGAACGCGATCGACCGCTCGATATCGGGCGACCGGAGCACGATGTGGTCCATCCCCGTGATCCGCATTTCGATACCTCCTTGGCAGCCTAGGCGCTCCGAGTGTATCCGCGAACCGCCGGCCTGTCTGCAGCGCGACCGCGGCAACCGGGCGCGACGGGTTTCAATGACCCAACGCCGCCGCGACCCCAGCGCTAATCGGAAAGGATTAATGTGGGCACTCCGAGCCGTCACGCGGGGTGCTTGAAATGCGTCGCCGGCATGGGTGGCCGACCCCTGTTGACGGCGTCATGTCCCACGAAACCGCCGTGCGCGAGACCCTGCGGTTACGCGGTTGACAAGCCCTGCCGGGGCCCCTATCGTGCCTGACGACCGGTCACGGCTCCACGCGATGCTCACGACACTTCCGTGTCCGTCTCCAATCCCCTGCCGCGATTCCGAGCGGTTGCCGAGGCACCACTCATGACTGTTACTTCATCCAATACTCGCGCATCGGCGATGGCGGGCCGCACCGCCGTCCACGTGCTGTCGGATGGCTCGGTCAAGATGGATGGCGGAGTCACGTTCGGCCAAGTGCCCAAGCACGTTTGGCAGGAGTGGATGCCCGCCGATCGTCGCAACCGAGTCCGCCTGGGCCTGAACTGCGTGCTGGCGCGCATCGGCGACAAGAATTTCCTGATCGACACCGGCGTCGGCCAAAAGCACTCCGTCGACAAGCGCGACGATTTCGGCATCGGCACCAGCCAGTTGCACTCCGCGCTCAAGCGTTACGGCTGCCTGCCGCGAGACATTCACGGCGTCATACTCAGCAGCCTGCGCTTCGAGCACACCGGCGGCTGCACAAAGGTGGACCGCAAGGGCGACATCGTCCCGGCGTTCCCCAAGGCCCGGTACTTCGTCCAAAAGGCGATGTGGGACGAGGCCACCGCCCCGAACGAGCGCGACGCCGAGAACTTCATTCCTGACGACTATTTGCCGCTGCACCAAAAGGGCGTGCTGGAGCTGGTGGACGGCGACAAGGCGCTGGTGCCGGGTATCCAGGTGCGACGCACCGGCGGCCCGTGCAACGGCCACCAAATCGTCATCGTCACCCACGGCGGCGAGCGCGTGGCCTACGTCGGCGACCTCGTGCCGACACCCTACCACTTGCAGCTGTCGTGCATCTCCTCCACCGACCGCCTGCCGGAAGATACGTTGGAGCGCAAGCGCGAGGTGCTGCGCGAGGCGGCCCGCGACGGCTGGCTCATTGTGTTCAGCCACGGCGCCGAGCAGCACGCCGGATACCTGGAGAACCGCAACGGCCGCCCGGTGCTCCGGCCCGTGACGCTCGACTAAGAGACGACCGCCGTTGGCATGATCGCGCTCATCGCCAGGCCGCCGCGAAGCGGCCATTCACGAAGCGGGCGCGAAGTCTTGAATGTTCACGCGCAGGCGCGGCGAGCCGCCCCACGTATCGACGTCGAGGCTGTAGACGATGTCGGCGCGCTCGGTGCCGGGCACCCACGCCTGGCGAAACGCGACCGCGTCCCACTGGGCGCCCCCCGCCCTGAGCCTCATGCGGAAATGCCGCGCATCGGCGCCCATGGTGCTCACGCCGTCCACCTGCATGCCGCGCGTCAGGAACAGGGGCGCCGGGTTGCCCATGCCGAAGGGGCCCATCCGCTGCAGGACCTGGAACGTGCGGCCCATCACCTGCGGCAGATCGACCTCCGCGTCGACGACCGACTCGTCCGCCGCCGGCCGCTCGCCCATCCATTCGCCGGCGATGGCGTCCAGGCGGTCGCGCAGCTCATCGAGACGCGAGGCCTCGCAGGTGAAACCGGCCGCTTGTGCGTGGCCGCCGTGGCGTTCCAGCAGCTCGCCGCACATCGCCAGCGCGCGCGCCCAGTGGAACCCCGGCCCGCTGCGGCAGGAAGCCATCACCTTATTCCCATCCAGCGCGTAGACCACCGCCGGCACGCCGAACTCCTCGGCGAGCTTGCCCGCCGCAAGGCCCACGACACCCGGATTGAAATCACGGCTGCCGACGATCAGCAACGGCGGCACTGTGGGCCGGGCCAGCACCTGCTCGCGGCACCGGTTCATCGTGTCCTCGGTTAGCTTCTGGCGCTGTCCATTGTGGCCTTCCAGCGAAGCCGCCAACTCAAGCGCGTGCTCGGCGTCGGCGGTCAACAGCAGGTCCAGCGCCGTGCCGGCGGAATCGAGGCGGCCCGCCGCGTTCAGCCGGGGGCCGATGGCGAAGCCGATCGTCTCGGCGTTGGCGTGTTGCAATTGCACGCGAGCCAGCTGCATGAGGGTTCGAAGCCCCACGGACTCCGTCTCGCGCAGATGACGCAGGCCGTGATGCACGATGTAGCGGTTTTCACCGAGCACCGGCGCCATGTCGGTGACGGTGCCGATGGCGGCTAGCTCCAACAGGCCCTTGTCCCAGCCGGCACCGTGGCCGTCGCCCAGCAGCGCCTGCGACAGCTTCAGCGCCATGCCGACGCCGGTGAGGTGGTCGAAGCCGTAGGTGGAGCCCGGCGCGCGTGGGTTGATCACCGCCGAGGCGCCGGGCAAGGGCCCGTTCACGGTGTGGTGATCGGTAATGATCACATCCATGCCCAACCGCATCGCGTGGGCCACCGGCGCCACGTCGGTCACGCCGCAGTCGACGGTGACCACGAGGCGGACGCCCTTCAGGGCCAGGGCATCCAGCGCCCTGGCGTTGAGGCCGTGGCCCTCCGTCACCCGGTGCGGAATGTACGGCACGACGTTCAGGCCATAGCGCCGCAGCGCCTTCGTGAGCAGCGCCGTGCCCGTCACGCCGTCGGCGTCGAAGTCGCCGTAGACGGCGACGAGCTCGCCCTCGCGGCGCGCCCTGGTGAGTCGCAGCACGGCCCGGCCGGCGTCGGGCAGCGTGAACGGGTCCTCGAACAGCGTCTCGTCCACGTCGAGGAACCGCCGCGCCTCGTCGGGCGTCGCGATGCCGCGACGCGCCAGCAGCGCCGCCACGATGGCCGGCAGGTGACTCAGCTGCTTCACGGCGCTGTAGTTCGGCGGCGGCGCCACGCGCCACCGCTTGCGCCGGCCGGCAAGGATTGCGGGAGAGATCGTCAATCGATACCTCGACCTTCGTGCGCGTAGCGTAGCAGAGGCAAGGCCGATAGTGGCACCGAAACGTCGCCACGTCTAGCGGCCGTTGTCGCGCCGAAGCCAACGCCGGCCACCCATGCCGCCTGCATCCAATGTCGCGCGATGAATTACGCCCTGCGGAACACGAGGCTCGCGTTGTGGCCGCCGAAGCCGAGGTTGTTGCTCATGCTCGTCCGTACCGCGCCGTGGTAGGCGACATTCGGGGTGTAGTCAAGGTCGCAGTCGGGGTCGGCGTTCGCGAGGTTGATCGTGGGCGGCACCGCGCCGTGCACGATGGATAGCACGCTGATCACCGCCTCGACGCCGCCGGCGGCGCCCAGCAGGTGGCCCGTCATCGACTTGGTGGACGATACGCGCAGCTTGTCCGCGTGGGCGCCGAACACACTCTTCATCGCCAGCGTCTCGAACTTGTCGTTCATAGGAGTGCCGGTGCCGTGCGCGTTGACGTAGTCGATGTCGCCCGGCGACATGCCCGCCTGATCGAGCGCCCGGCGCATCGCGCGCGCGGCGCCCTCGCCTTCCGGCGCCGGCTGCGTGACGTGGTGCGCGTCCGACGAGGCGCCATAGCCGGCCAGCTCCACCAGCGGCGTCACGCCACGGCGCACGGCGCTGGCCTCGCTCTCGATTACCATGATGCCGGCGCCCTCGCCCATCACGAAGCCGTCGCGGTCCTTGTCGAACGGGCGGCTGGCCCTCTTCGGGTCGTCGTTGCGCTTGGACAGGGCCATGCAGGCGTTGAACCCGGCGACGGCGATGGGGCAAACGGGCGCCTCGGTGCCGCCGGTGATCGCGATGTCGGCCTCGCCGCGACGGATCATCTCGAACGCCTGGCCGATGGCGTCGGCGCCGCTGGCGCACGCGCTCACCGTGCAGTAGTTGGGTCCCTTGGATCCAAGCAGGATCGACACTTGGCCGGAGGCCATGTCGGCCAGCATCATTGGCACGAGGAAAGGGCTCACCCGGGTCGGCCCCTTTTCCTTCAACACCAGCCATTGCTCCGACATCGTGATGATGCCGCCGATGCCGCTGCCGATGACGGAGGCGACGCGCGTGGCGTCGACCTTGCCATCGCCGAGGTCCAAATTCGCCTGCCCCATCGCCTGCTTCGTCGCGGCAAGGGCGAACTGGGCGAACCGGTCCAGCCGGCGCGCCTGCTTCCGGTCGGTGTAGAGCTCGGGGTTGAACCCCCTTGCCTCGCCCGCGAAGGTCGTTTCGAAGCCCTCCGGGTTGAACGCGGTGATGGTGTCGATGCCGGAGGTGCCGGCCAGCAGCGCCTCCCAGCTCGAACGGGTGTCGAGGCCGACCGGCGTGACCATGCCGACCCCCGTGACGTAGACCTTCTGGGCCACGATATGCTCCTAGGAACGTGGTCGTGACGCGGACGGTGGCATGATAGGCCAGGGGCTGGGCGGCGGCAACGCCCGGCCGCCGCCGGGTTCCGCCACATCACCGCCGCGCGCGCTCGCCAGCGCGCGGTGCCGCCGACCGCCACGCGCTCCACGCCACCCAGGCGGCCACCGCGATGGACACGATCTGCGACAGGCTCAGGCCGAGCGCGGCCGTAGGCTCGGCACGCGCAAAGCCGATGACGAAACGTCCCGCCGCGTACAGGCCGAGCGCGAGAACGGACCGCCGCGCCGACGCCGGGTGCCGCGCCCCGGTTAGCCAAGCGACGATGCCGAGGACGGCCGCCGTCCAGACGAGCTCGTAAGCAGCAACCAGGTGGACGGCGCCGGCGCCATCGCCGGGATAGTCCACGGCCCACGGCAACGTCGACGGCGCGGCGGCGAGGTCGCCGGCAAGCAGGCTCCCTACTCGCGACAGCAGGATGGCGACGATGGATGGCACCGTCGCGGCGTCGAGCAGGCGCTGGAGCGGCCATGAGCGCCGGCGCGAGGCGAGCCACGCGACCGCCGTGCCGCCGGCGATGGCCCCCCAAAGCGCGAGGCCGCCGCGCCAGATATAGACGGTGAGCCACGGGGCGCTGGCGTAGAAGCCGACATGCTCCAGCACATGAAAGGCCCGCGCGCCGACGAACGCCCCAAGCGCCGCCGCGAGCGCGAGGCCGTAGGCGTCCCACCGGTCGATGCCGAGGCGCGGCGCCCGCCGGACGAACAGGCCAACGGCCACCGCCGCGCCGATGACCGTCGCCACCGATGCCCAGGTGAGCAGCGGGGACCCGAAAGCGCCCACGTCAATCGTGATGGTCAATGCAGTCATCGCCACGAGCAATGCCAGCCACGGTGCTCACCGCCACCGAGGTTACTCCCCCGGTCCCACGCGTTCGTCGATTGGCGGCGCGACCGAACCGGCACGCCGACGAGCGACCACCCGGCCATTATCGGCGCCTCAACGTCATTCGCTCGCCGTCGCGCGCACTGTAGAATAACAGCATGTTCATCATGGACTTCGAAGACGAGGTGACCATCGTCTCGCTCAGCGGCCAGCGCCATGCGGCCAGGCTCGCGGCGCTCGTGGAGCCGGACAACCCCGCGTCGGCCGGGCTCGGCCACGCGGTGCTGTCGCTGGCCGACCAATCGTGGAAGGAGGCCAGGCTCCGCACGAAGGCCACGCTCGACTTCGAGGTCGGCGCGGTCGTGTTCCGCGATGGATCGCGCCGCGACGGCGAGGTGTCGCTTGCCCAGACCGACGGCGACGAGCGCGTCTACGCCGTCACCTTCACGAAGCGGTAGCCGTTGACCACCGCCACGCCAATCGACCCGCAGGTGGAGACATTCCTCAGCCATCTGCGCGCCGAGCGAGGCCTCTCGCCGAACACGATCGCTGCCTACCGTAACGACCTCACGCAGCTCGCGGAAGCGCTGCCGCACCGACACGGCCAGGTCGACTGGCCCGCCATCGGCCCGGCGGCGCTCGAGTGCTACACGCTTGGCATGCGGGGCAAGGAATACAGCGACGCCAGCACCGCGCGCAAGCTCGCGGCCATGCGCTCGTTCTTCCGCTTCCTAGCCGAGGAGGCGGTGATCGGCGAGAACCCCGCCGCGCGGATAAGGGCGAAGCGCGCGGGCCGGCCCTTGCCCGATGTGCTCTCCGAGGAGGACGTCGTCGCGCTGTTGAAGGCGGTCGACGGCGTGCCGGGCGCCGTGGGACTCCGCGACCGCGCCATGTTCGAGCTCACCTACGCCGCCGGGCTCCGCGTCTCCGAGGTCGTCGGCCCGACCGGGCTGCGGCTCGCCAGCCTCAACCTCGACGAGGGATTGGTACGGGTGTTTGGCAAGGGCTCGAAAGAGCGGGTCGTGCCGCTCTATCCGGGCATCGTCGAACTGGTGGGGCGCTACGTCCGCGAGGCGCGATCGACGCTGGCGGTGCGCGCCCCGACCAACCGGCGGACGGCGGCGCTGTTCTTGAACAACCGTGGCGGGGCATTGACGCGACAGGCCTATTGGCAGCTGCTCCGCAAGTATGGCGGCCTCGCGTGCATCCACGGCCGGCTCACCCCGCACACGCTGCGTCACACCTTCGCCACCCACTTGCTCCAAGGAGGGGCGTCGCTCCGGCATGTCCAGGAGTTGTTGGGGCATGCAAATATCGCTACGACGCAGATATACACGCACCTGACGGACGAGCAGGTGCGCCGCGCCTACGACCACGCGCACCCCCGGGCATAGCGGCCACCTGCGGCGGGAGGCCCACGATGCGCTTGGCGGTCGGATCGGATGAAGCGACTCACTTGACCGAGACCGTGTTGCGCGAGCTGCGCGACCGCGGCCATGACGTGGTTCCCATGGGCGCCTTGGCTCCGGGCGACGATGCCCGGTGGCCGGCGGTGGGGCGCCGCGTGGGCGAGGCGGTCGCCTCGGGGCGGTGCGATCAAGGTATCGTATTGTGCTACACCGGCACGGGCGTCAGCATCGCCGCCAACAAGGTGCCGGGCGTGCGCGCGGCGCTGTGCGGCGATGCCCAAACCGCCGCCGGCGCGCGGCGTTGGAACGACGCCAACGTGCTGGCGATGAGCCTGCGCGGGACGTCGGGCGAGGTTGCCAGGGAGATCTTGGAGGCGTGGTTCGCCACGCCGCCGGCTACCGGGGAGGACGCGGAGATGGTCACGATGCTGGAACAGCGAACGCAAGCGTAGCGGCGGATGCTGCGCCGCCGCGAGGAGGAAGCCGTATGCCAGTCATCACCCTCACCGGGCTGAATGGCTGTGGCGCGATCGAGGTCGGCCGCGAGGTGGCGAGACTCATGGAGGTCGATTACGTCGACCGCCTCGTGCTCGCCGAGGCGGCGCGCAAGATTGGCACCAGCGTCGCGGCGGTGGCGGACCGCACGGAGCGCGCGCCCAGGGTGAGCGAGCGCGTGGCATCGTTCCTGCGGACCGTGCTGGAACGCTCCGCCTCGGCAAGCCCCGGCGGCGACCCCTATTTCGGCGGCATCGACGCCCTGCTCGTCCGCGACTTCCGTGACATGCAGGACACGGGCACGCCGCCCGACACGATCAAGGACCAGCAGCTGCTCGCCGTTACCTCGTCCGTCATCCGCGAGCTGGCGGCATCGGGCCGGGTGGTCTTCGTCGGGCGTGGCTCGCACATAATCCTCAAGGAATGGCCCGACACGCTGCACGTGCGGCTGTCGGCCAGCACGGAGCGCCGCATCCGGCGCGTCATGGAGCGCGAGCGGTTGGACCGCCAAGAGGCCAAGCGCTGCATCGCGGAGAGCGACAAGGGCAGATTGTTCTATTACCAGCGGTTCTTCAAGGTGAACCCACAGGACTCGCAGCAGTATCATGTAACCTTGAACATGGACTGGCTGAGCGACGCCAAGGCGGCGGTGATCGTCACGTCGGCGTACCAGACGGTCGTCAAGCCCTAGACATCACCCGTCCCGACACCCTCGGGACCGCAAGGAGACCCCGTTGGCAAGTCGAAGAGGAAGCCGCATCGCCGCGGCGCAAGCGCACGCCCGCGAGGCCGCCCGCAAGAAGGCCAGGGGAGCAAGCCCCGCTCCAACCACGCCATTGACGCCGAGCGCCGAAACGGCCACGCCTCCAGCCGCCGCCCAGCCCACCGGACAGCCGACGACGAGCCAGCCGCCGACCGTCGCGCAGCCCGCCACGCCTGCCGCCCGTCTCGTG
>VGZX01000047.1 GCA_016872415.1 SAR202 cluster bacterium
GCCCGGTTGTCCCATGTGGCCGAGCGCGCCTGTTCCGCCGCCGCCGCCGCCAGCCGCTCGCCCAGCGCCGCATCCACGCGCAGCCGCATCACCGCGCGCGCCAGCTCGGCCGCGTCCATGGCGGGCACCAGCAGCGCGTTCCGCTCGTGTGCCAGCACCTCGCGGATCGGCTCCAGGTCCGACGCCACGATTGGCCTGCGCGCCGCCATGTATTCGTACAGCTTCATGGGGGACTGCGCCGTCAGGTCGATCTGCGGCAACACCAGCACGTCGCAAGCCACCTGATAAAGCCGCGCGCGCGCCGGCTCCACGTGTCCGGCGAACCGGACGTTGCGGGCGCCCCGCGCCTCCGCCAGCCGGGAAAGCCGCTCGCGGTCGTCGGCGGCGCCACCGACGAATAACACCAGTGCGTCCGGCATGCGCGACGCGGCATCCAGCAGCACCTCCACGCCCTTCGACGCGAAAAGCTGCCCCGTGTAGCCGACGATCCATGTCTCGCCCGGCAACCCCAACGCCTGCCGTGCCTCGGCGCGGCCCACGTCCAGCCCCTCCCTCGGCGGATCGACGGCGTCGGGCAGCAGCAGCAGGCGCTCGTCCGGCACGACCATGCCCGCCAGCGCCTCGCGCAGCGAGCCGGAGATCACCACCAGCGCCCGCAACGACCGCCGGCGGCTCATGGCGCGCAGCACCCGCGCGACGCGCCCGCTCGACGACGGCGTGAACAGCTGATGCACTTCCAGCACCGTCGGCGTCCGCAGCAGCGTCAGGCACCAGGCGGTGGCCCAATGCCGCGTGACGGCCAGGTCGGGTCTCGACGCGGCGACGCGCACGCCGGCGGTCAACCCCAGCAGCAGGTTCGACAGCACGAACACGGCCCGGCGCAACGGCGGCGGCGCCCACCGCTGCGACGGGTGCGGGTCCAGGTGCGCAAGGCGCCGGATGGGGAAGTGTCTTCGCAGCCCATAGTAGGCGAACGGGTCGACGCCCTTCATGTCCGCCGACTGCACGCGTGCCGGCACGTACAACACCACGCGCGCGCCCTGGCCGGCCAGCGCCTCGCACATCTTCATCACGTGGATGCCATGCGCCTTGTCGGTCGGCACGCGCATGTCGGAAACATACGCGATGCGCGGTCCCGGCGCGGCGCCCTCGACGCCCGCTGGCGCGCTGGTGGAGCTAGCCATGCCTGCCATCCGCCTCCGCGCCGCGCCATGCCCAACATGCCGCCGTCGTGCTCATGCCCATCCCCATCGCGCCAATGTCGGCCGTCGCCCCTTCCGTACTCGCGGCCTGGAGAGAGACTAACGCCTCGCGCCGCCATCGGCCATGCCTTTGCGGATCCGGATGAATGCCTCTTGCCGCCCACGGCGCCGCGCGGGCCGTCGTTTTCGGCGAGCGCGGCCCGTCCACACGCGCCCGCGAACCTGATAACGTTGCTCTCGTGGCGCCGCGCGCCCCTG
Organism: SAR202 cluster bacterium; assembly: GCA_016872415.1. Classification (GTDB taxonomy): domain Bacteria; phylum Chloroflexota; class Dehalococcoidia; order Lucifugimonadales; family Australimonadaceae; genus VGZX01. The sequence continues at coordinate 1,461 of VGZX01000047.1, forward strand.
AACGCCAACGACCCGGACAGACGAACGTGGCAACCGCCAGCCCTGGGACCTCGACCGACGCCGCCCCGCCGCGCGGGCCGCTCCGCATCGCCATCTTCTCGCCCTACCTGGAGCATATCGGCGAGGCCAAGGCGATGCCGGTGCTCGCCCGGGCCTTGGCGTCCCGCGGCCACGCGGTGGACCTGCTGCGCGTGTGGAAGGAATGGCAAGAGGTCGAACAGGCGCCGCCGGTGCCGGGCGTCCGTGTCGTGTCGCTCGGCGCCCGCCGGTTTCTGCCGGTGCTGCCCAGCATCGCGCGCGTCTCCAAGTGGGCGTCGTACCGGCTTCAGGCGCTGCTGCTCTCGCTCGCGATGATGCCCGGCTTCATCGGCTACCTGCGTCGCGAGCGTCCCGACGTCGTGATCGGACGCATGTTCACCATGCCCGCCGTCATGGGCAATTCATTGGCCCGCTCGCGCGCATGTCTCATCCTCAGCATGGCCGGGCAGCCTCGCTCCTCCGCCTATCGCGACTTCCTGTGGCCCCGCGTCTACCCGCGCGCGCAGGGCTTCACCGCGCCGACGGCCGGCGTGGCCCAGATGGCGAGCAAGCTGGCCCGCCTCGACATCGACCGCTTCCGCATCATCCCCAACCCCGTCATCGACGGCTCGATCTTCGCGCTGGCGTCCGAGCCGGTCGACGACCCCTGGTTCGCCGGCAAGCAGGTGCCCGTCGTCCTCGGCGTCGGCCGCCTCACGCGGCAAAAGGATATGGCGACGCTGATCCGCGCGTTCGCGGCGGTCCGCCGGCGGCGCCCGGCACGGCTGCTCATCCTCGGCGAAGGCGAGGACCGGCCGGCCCTCACCGCCCTCGTCGCCCGGCTGGGCATCGCCGACGACGTGCGGATGCCGGGCTTCGAGCCCAACCCCTTCAAGTTCATGAAAACCGCGGACTTGTTCGTGATGACCTCGCGGTGGGAAGGCCCGGGCCACGCCCTCATCGAGGCGCAGGCGGTGGGCACGCCCGCCATCTCCACCGACTGCCCCAGCGGCCCGGCCGACACGTTGCTGCTCGGCGAGGCGGGTATCCTCGTTCCCGTCGGCGACGTCGACGCGCTCGCGGCCGCCATTGCGCATGCCCTCGATCACCCGGAGGAGATGCGCCGGAAGGCGGAGGTCGGCCAACGCGCCAGCAGCCGCTTCACGCCGGACCGTGTCGCGGCGGAGTGGGACGCCTTCCTCGGCGAAATGCTCGCCCGGCATGGATAGCCCCGCCCACGCGCCCACCGTCTCGGTCCTCATCGGCACGCGCAACCGTCCGCGTGCCTTGGCAGCCTGCATCGCGAGCATCCAAGTCCAAGGCTTCGAAGACTTTGAGGTGGTCGTGCTGGACGACCATTCCGACCGCGTGGACCTGGCGGAAACAGTGCGCGCCGCCAACGACGGCCGCATACGACTCATCCGTTCCGAGCGCCAGCTCGGCGTCGCCGGCGGCCGCAACCTGCTCATGCGGCAGGCGCGCGGACGCTATCTCGTCGTGATCGACGACGACGCCGTCTTCCTCGACCCATCGTGCGTGGCGACCCTCGTCCGCGACCTCGACGACAACCCCGGCGTCGGCATCGTGGCAACCCACGTCGTCGAGCCGCGCGGCGCCACGGCCGCCCTGCTCGTTCCCTTCACCAAGGCGGCGCGCCGGCGCGACCCGGGCATCGTCACCCGCAAGCAGCTCGTCTCCTACTACGTGGGCACCTGCCACGCCATGCGGAAAAGCGCCGTCGAGACGCTGGGCTACTACCAAGACGACCTCGTTTACGGCGCGGAGGAGAGCGACCTTTCCTACCGTGCGGCGCTGCGCGGCATCGACATCCTGTTCGAGCCTGCCGCCCGCGTGGAGCACCGCCCGGAGCGCCCCGTCATCGACGGCTCGGCCGGACGCCGGAGGGGCGAGGTCTACTACAACATCCGCAACCGCATCTGGCTGGCCTACCGTTACCTGCCCTTCCCTCACATCGTCTCCTACATCGCGGTGTGGAGCGCGTACTACGCCATCGCGGGGCTGCGCGGCGGACACACGCTCTCCTACCTCCGCGGCTGGGCCGGCGGCTGGCTGGGCCTGCGAAGGCTCCGCCGCACGCCACTGGGACCGCGCGAGACGGCGGCGCTCCGCCAACGCCACGGCCGGCTGTGGTATTGATCCCGACAAGCATGAGAGGTCTACGGCGTGGACACGAAAACGATTCCCCAACGTGACGTGACCGACCCTCGCTTCGATCTCCTCCGCCATCGTTTCTGGCGGACGTTGTGGCGCGAGGTGGGGCTGCGCGACAAAACCCTCGGCAGGACGTTCACCAACATCTGGGCCTCCCAGGTGACCCTCGCCGGCCACGGCGTGGACCTCGGCGCGAAAGACGCCCGCTCATCGCACTTCCGCTTCTTCCAGCAACTCGACGCCCACATCGCCTTCACCGACCTGCTGCCGCAAGACTCCAACGTCGTGCGCCTCGACCTCGAGCAGCCGTTCCCCCTCGACGACCGAAGCCAGGACTTCCTGCTGCTCATGCACGTGCTCGAGCATGTATACGCCGACGAGAAATGCCTCGCGGAGTGCCACCGCGTGCTGAAACCCGGCGGCCGGCTCATTGGCGCGGTGCCGTTCCTTCACCACGTCCACCCGGACCCTGACGACTATTTCCGGTTCACCGCCAGCGGCCTGGGCCGGCGCCTGGTCGACGCGGGATTTCAACAGCCGGTCGTGGACCCGCTCGGCTTCGGGCCGATGACCGCCGCCAGCCATCTGGCCCAAGGGCTGTTGCCCCTCGGCGCGTTGCGGTTCATCGCGGCGGCCGGCGCCATCACGGTCGACCGGCTCGTCCGAAGGCTCGGCCAGGGCAAGCAAATGGGCGCCTATCCACTGGCCTACGGGTTCGTCGCCACCAAGGCGTGACATGCGATTTCAGATTGCCGCCGCCAAGGCCGCCGCGCGATGACCCCACGTTCGCCGTTGCGCGCCCTGCTCACCGCGACGTTCGCGCTTGGCACCATCGCCTGGAGCGCCGTCGTGCTCGACGTGTCGATAAGCCCCAACCCGCCCAGGCTGCAACCCGCCGGCGTCGCCGAGTGGTGGCCGGCCCTCGCCCACTTCGGCATGTACGGGGGCCTGACGTTTCTCTTGGTCATGACCATGATGTCGCTGCGGCGAGCGGCGGCGCCCTCCAAGCGCCAGCTCGCCATCGCGGTGGGCGCGGCCGCCGGCTATGGCGTCGCGATGGAAATTGGGCAGGCCTTCGTGCCGTCACGCGAAGCCAGCATCGCCGACGTGGGCATCAACCTGCTTGGCGCCGTGTGCGGGGCGGGAGCGGCCGCCGGCCTCGCCTCGGCATGCGCGAGGCTCGCCCGCGCCCGGGCGCGATGAGCCAGCGCCCCACGCTCCCTGATACACTCCGGGCATGACCTCCATGCCGGCCTGGCCGCGACGCATTCGGCCCTTCATCGCTAACGACCTGCCCCGCGACGCGGGCCGGCACGCCCTGTTCGCCGCCGTCATCGGCGAATCGCCGTCGCGGTACTCGCGCAGCCCCGCCATGTGGAGCGCCGCGTTCGCCGTCCTCGGCATCGACGCGGTCTACCTGCCGCTCGACGTGCCGGCGCGGCACGTCGCCTCGCTGCTGGCGGCGTTGCGAGACGAGCCGGCGTTCGCCGGCTGCAACGTCACCGTCCCCTACAAACTCGACGTCATGGCGTCGCTCGACACCGTCGACGAGGCCGCCCGGCGCATTGGCGCCGTCAACACCATCGTCCGCGGCGCCGACGGCGCGCTGTCGGGCCACAACACCGACGCCGACGGCCTCATGCAGTCCCTGGTGCGCCCCATGCCCGGCGCGCCAAAGCCGTTCCTCGCATCGCTCGCCGGCCTCGACACCCTTCTCATCGGAGCCGGCGGCGCGGCACGGGCGGCCGCGTTCGCGCTGTCGAAGGCCATCGGCGACGCCAGTCTTACGATTTGTAATCGCTCGATCGAGAAAGCGCGGGACCTGGCCGACGAGGCCAGCGCCGACGCCATCGGCCTCGACGAGCTCGACCGCGTGATCCATGAGATGGACCTCGTCATCAACGCCTCGACCGTCGGGCAGTCGGGAATGCGCGCCGCGGGCGACGACTTCGTGACGACCCTCGAACCGTTTTCGTCCCTCGCGCCCGCCGACTCCGTGGACCTGCGCGCCAGCTCGTTCGCCGACGAGCGGGAGTTCCACGAGCTCTGGCGCGCCGCGAACGAGGCGTCGGTTCGCCGCAACCGCCTCACGTCAATGGAGGTGCTGCGGCGCGCGAAACCCTCGGCGGCCTTCGTCGACCTGATCTATTCGCCGCCCGAAACCACGATGCTGCGGCTGGCGCGCGAGGCAGGCCGCCCCGTGCTCAACGGCCGGGGCATGCTCATCATGCAGGCGGTGGAGGCGTTCGCGCGCCGCGTCATGCGGCGCCACATCGAAGCCGCCTCCGTGGAGCCGGCCGCCGCCTACGACCGCGTGCTCGCCGCCATGGCTGGGGCCTGGTAGCCCTACGCGGCCCGGTTGTGAATCAGCGCGGCCACCTCGCGTGTTTGCTCCAACAGCTCGTGGATGTCCACGTCCGGCAGCGTCCGCGTGATCATCAGCAACGCCTCGTTCGCGCCGGTCTCCTCGGTGAACAGGCTCAGCAGGCCGTCCTCCGGCGGCTTTGCCTCCTCCTTCGGCTCCTCCGGCGCGAGCGCCAGCGGCGGCGGTGGCGCCACAGCTGCCGCGGGCGCGGCGGCGATGGATGACGCGGGCTCGGCCGACGCCGTCGCCTCGGCTTGCGGCGCTTCTTCCTTGTCCTTCGTCTTCTTCTTCACCCAGGGCATGTCATCCAGCCTCCATTACGAAACGGCCTGCGAGTCGCCGAAAATGGCTCCGGCGAAGAAGGGCGCCAGCACCAACGCCAGGCCCGAAGCGAACACCGTCATGCTCAAGTGGTAGAACACCGTGTGCACATAGCCGCCGGCGGCCACCTTCGGCGCCACCGCGCTCACCAGGCTTAGCACCACCACCACGTGCACCATCATGACGCTGAGCAGCTCCAGGTTCGCCACGTTGAACGACAGCACGGAGCCGATGCTGCCGGCCGCGCTGCTGTCCGTCGCCGCCGCGGCCTCCGGCGCTTCGCCGGGCACGTCCCAATCCACCGAGCCGGTGTAGGTGTCGTTCCAGCCGGGGTCGGAGAACGTCGCCGTCAGCAAGTAACTGTCGCCCTCGTCGATTGTCGCCGGCGACGAGGTCACGGTCACCGACGGGGCCACGTTGGACACCGTCAGCGTCGCCGTGTCGGAAACGGGGCCGGCGGGGTCGCCGGTCACGGTCAGTTGGATCGTGTAGGTGCTGTCGTCGGAGCAGCGCACCGTCGGCGCCAACGTGTCGGCGTTCGTCAAGGTGCAGGTCGCGCCCGCGTCCACGCCGGCGTTGGGAGTCACCGTCCACGAGAAGGCGAGGAAGTCGCCATCGCCATCGGACGCGGAGCCGGAGAGCGCGATAGCCGCGCCCTCGTTGCCCGACGCGTCATTCGCCGACACGGTTGGAGCGACGTTGGTCGGGGACGCGATCGCCTCGAAGAACACGTCGGGGTCCAGCCGCCCGGCCGGGAAGTTGGTGGTCGTGATGGTGTTGCGGTTGTCGCCCCACAGGTAGTAGAAGCCGCCGCCGCCCGCCACTGCGATGTATTCGCCCATGTAGCATTGGGCCGCGCCGGGGTTTAAGTTCGGGTTCAGCGGCGGCACGCCGAAGCTCACGTCGGTCACGCGCACCAGCCCGCCGAAGGTGGCGCCTCCGTCGGTGGAGAACGCCGTGTAAACGTCGATGTTCAGGTTATTCGCCGCGTCGTTCCACCGGTCATACCAGGCCACGGCCACGTCGCCGTTGCCCGCCACCGCCACGAACGGCTCGAACTGGTCGGTGTTGCCGCCGCCCGCGCCCATCTGCAGCATCGGGCTCCAGTTGGCGCCATTGTCGGTCGAGCGGCTGAAGAACACGTCAGCCTGGTCCGTCGGGTCCGCCGGGTCGGACGCGAACACGACGTAGATGTTGCCGTCGTTCGGCCCGCCGGTGGTGTCGATCGCCAGCCAGGCCTGATGCAGCTGCCGGATGTTGCCGTTCAGCGTCGGCCGGTTGCCGGTGCCGCACGTCACGACGTTGTCGATGCCGGGGTGCCGCAGGCCGCCCGAGTTCACCTGCGCCGCGGGACCGGGGTAGCTCACGCCGGCGTCGGTCGAGCGCAAGAACAGGACGTGGTTGGTCGAGCGGTCCGCCCAGGTCACACCGATGGAGCCGTCGGACGCGACGCCAATGCTGCAGCCGAATGGGCTGGGGCCCGTGGCCGCGATCACCTGCTCGTTGGTTCACGTGCCGCCACCGTCGGTGGAACGCGCCACGCGCAGCTCGCTGGTGCCGCCACCACCGGGGTTGAAGAAGCGCGTCCAGCAGATGTACATGTTGCCGTCGTTCGCGCCGCCGGAGTTGTCGACGGCGATCCACGGTTTGTCGGCCAGGGTGGTCTGCGCGGTGCCGGTCGAGGTGACGCTCACTGCGGTCCCCCAGCTTTGGCAGCCGTCGGTCGATGCGTTCACGCGCGGACTCACGTTGCCCAGGCTGGCGTAGTAGAACGTGTCGGATGCGACGTGGTACGCGATCACCGGGTCGCCCGACTCGTTGATGCCGCCAAGGTCGGTCCAGGTCACGCCGAAGTCGGTGGACCGCGCCCAGCCCGAAAGCCCGTTCGGGCCGAAGTCGTTGAAGCCGGCACAGAGCACGCCGTTGCCAAGCGCGAGCGCCGTCTCGCTCTGCGTGGTGGAATCTCCCGTGTCCGTCGTTGGATCGTTCACTTGCACGTCCGCCGATACTGCTCCGGCGATCGCGACGTGCGCCAATGCGAGGCTGACGATGAGTAACAGCCTTCGGAATCGCAACATGATGGCTCTCCTGACCTGCGTTGAGATGTCTGCGGGCCGACTGCCGTGCCAGCGCCCCCACCACCACCTCGCGACCCCTCGGTTGTGCCTATGCCTCGCGGGCCTCCTTCCTCAGTCGAACGTCAGACTGCTCAGAATCTGGTTCACCTGGCTCACGCGCAGGGCCTCCAGGCCCGGCGAATCGGCCGCGACCGATGCGATGACCTGGAACCGGCGCGTGCCCGATTGCAGGAATATCGTCGTCTGGTGGTCCTGGGTCAGGCGGTAGGCGCTCTTGCCGCCAACCGACGCCGGCGCGAAGCCGCCCCTGTCCGCGCCATACGTCTCCACCATGAAGGCCTCCAGCGACCGGCCGTCCACGGGGCGCGCGCACACCTGCGCCAACGACTGATACAGGAACGGCGCCTGTCCGGAGTCGCTCGGCGCCTCGCGGTCGACGATGCGGACGGCGGCGCAGGCGGCGCCCGCCGCGAACTCGCTGCTCACCAGCAGACCCGTCAGCTCCCAGCCATTCGGGACCGGCAAGACGAACCCGGACGGATGCCTGAAGTGCCCACCGAAGGTGAGCGTCGGCGTCGGCGTGGCCGGCACGATCGGCGTCGGCGTCCCCGATGGCGGTGGCGGCGAGGGCGACGGCTGGGGCCGTTGCGCCGGCGGCGTCGGCGTCGCCGCCGGCGTGGGCGTGCCCGTCGCGTTCGGTACCGTCGTACCGGAGGTCGGCGTGACCCCGGGCACGGTCGGCGTGGTCGCCGCGCCGCATGCCGCCAGCAGGCCGGCGACGAGCGCCAACGTCACCCGGCTTATGACCGTCCGGGGTGGATGTGGGGGGCGCCGGAACATGGATACCTCCCGCCGGACTCGGCAACACGAGCGTATTCCGCTATTTCCTAAAACGCTCGCAGTTGGCGCCTGTTAGCGTGCGCTTCGCATCGTCACTTACGATTAACGATTCATGACCTTTCGCGAACGGCCCGGTGTCGCGGGGTCGGTCGCCCGGGCGGGCGCTGCGCCCGCTTTCCGGCGCGCGGCGCATCGTGTATGCTTGCTCATCGTGGCGCGCGATCTCGCCGCCGCTCAACATCAGCGATGCACGCAGCGCACAACGCGTTCTTCACCGGCGGCGGCATGGCTCTCACGGGGGCATGCGGCGCCGTTGCCCGCGTCTGTTGTTGTAACCGGTAAACCCCGCAGCCGCTCCGCGCCATCGCAACCCACGCCGCGGGCGGCGTGGGTTTTGTTGCGTTCGCGCGTGTCACGCACCACACAGGAGGCCAAGCCCGTGAGTCAGAACCAGCAGTCCGCCAGCCCATCCACCGCCGCGCATGGCGGCGAGCTCAAGTGGCTCATCGCCAGTCCCGCGCGCGTCGCGGAGCTCAAGCAAGAGTCCGTCCACCTCCCCTCGTGGGACCTCACCTTCAAGCAGCTGTGCGACATCGAGCTGCTGCTCAACGGCGGCTTCTCCCCGCTCGATGGCTTCCTCGGCCAAGCCGACTACGAAAGCGTCCGCGACCATATGCGCCTCGCCAACGGCGTGCTCTGGCCGATGCCCATCATGCTCGACGTCACGGAGCAGTTCGGCGGCACCATCCAGCCGGGCGCGCGCATCGCCCTCCGCCACCCGGAGGGCATGGTCATCGCCGTCCTTACCGTCGGCGACATCTGGAAGCCCGACTTCCAGCGCGAGGCGCAACAGGTGTTCGGCACCACCGACGACACGCACCCCGGCGTCTTCACGCTATTCAAGCAGACCAACCCCGTGTACGTCGGCGGCAAGATCGAAGGCCTCGAGCTGCCCATCCATCATTCCTACACCAACATCCGCTTCACGCCCCACCAGCTGCGGCGCGCGTTCGCCGAGCGCGGCTGGAAGAAGATCGTCGCCTTCCAAACGCGCAACCCCATGCACCGCGCCCACGTCGAGCTCACCCAGCGCGCCGCGGCCTACGTCGGCGCCAACCTGCTCATCCACCCCGTCGTCGGCCAGACCAAGCCCGGCGACGTCGACCACTTCCTGCGCGTGCGCTGCTACCAGGCGGCGCTGAAGCACTACGACCCCGACACCACCGAGCTGAGCCTGTTGCAGCTGGCGATGCGGATGGGCGGCCCGCGCGAGGCGGTGTGGCACGCCATCATCCGCAAGAACCACGGCGTCACCCACTTCATCGTCGGCCGCGACCACGCCGGCCCCGGCAACGACAAGAACGGCAAGCCCTTCTACGGCCCCTACGAGGCGCAAGAGGTGCTCGCCAAGCATGCCGAGGAGATCGGCATCGAGCCCGTTACCTTCAACGAGATGGTCTACGTCAAAGAGCTCGACAAGTACCTGCCGCGCCCCGAAGTGCCCCAGGGCATGACCGTCCTGAACATCTCCGGCACCGAGCTCCGGCGGATGCTCAACGACGGCTCCGAGATCCCGGCATGGTTCTCCTACCCCGAGGTCATCGACGCCCTGCGCGCCACCTACCCGCCACGCAAGGCGCAGGGCTTCACCGTCTTCTTCACCGGTCTGCCCAGCTCCGGCAAGTCCACCATCGCCAACGCCCTCGTATCGCGGCTCATGGAGGAAGGCTCGCGCCCCGTCACCCTGCTCGACGGCGACCTCGTCCGCAAGCACCTATCCAGCGAGCTCACCTTCTCCAAGGAGCACCGCGACCTCAACATACGCCGCATCGGCTACGTCGCCAGCGAGATCACGAAGAACCACGGCGTCGCCATTTGCGCCCCCATCGCGCCCTATGCCGCCGTCCGCCGCGAGGTCCGCGAGATGGTTTCCGGCTATGGCGGCTTCATCGAGGTCTACGTCAGCACGCCGGTCGAGGTCTGCGAGCAACGCGACCGCAAGGGCCTCTACGCCAAGGCCCGCGCCGGCATCCTCAAGGGGTTCACCGGCATCGACGACCCCTACGAGGTGCCCGAGCACGCGGAGCTCGTCATCGACACGTCGCGGCTGGAGCCGGACGAAGCCGCGTCCGCCGTCCTCGACTTGCTCGCGGAGCGCGGCTACATCGCGAAGCCCTAGTCAGGCCACCGCGCGGCCTGGTTCGCCAAAAGGCCTCGTCCGGCGGACGGGGCCTCCTCCGCCGGGTCGCCGGGGGACTCCTTACGGCGTGTAAGCGACGAAGACGGCGGGGCCTCGTTCCGGTCGGAACGAGGCCCCGTGCGCTAAGGGGGAGGTCCGCAAGGGTTATTGTCGAAGTTCAGACAAGCGCCAGCGTGGAAAGGTTCCACGCCGTCACCAGCCCCAGCACCGCGAACGACGGCAGCAGCAGCTTGCCCGGCACCAGGTACACTATGGACAGCGGCAGCAGCAGCTTCACGGCCAACAGCAACACCGGCTCGCCCAACATCCTGGCGAACACCGGATTGAGCTCGCGGAAGCCCAGCGACAGCGCCAGCAGCGTCAGCGCGAGGTCGAAATACACCAGCGCGACGAACGCCAGCTTGTAGCTCCAGTCGCGGCGAAACGTCGCCGCCGACGCCGTGAGGATCGTCATGGGGCTTCCCTCTCGTCGCCGCCGGCAAGGCGCCACTTGGCAGGGCGCGCCTTGTCCAGCCGGTAAGCGCGCGTCTTACGCGCTTCTTACGCCACTCTTATTAGCACACGCCGGGCGCCTCGGCAATGAAATGTAAGAATGGACATGCGGCGCCGCCCATGAGCCCGTTTCCGGCCTGCCGCATCCAACGGAATAGCCGCGCCCGCTCCTCCTCCGGGGACGCGGGGACTCCCAGAACGGCGGAGCACTCCTCGCATGCGACAGTTCCTCAACGAAAACTCGGCCGCGCTCCTCCTCATCGCCATCGGCGTGTTCCTGGCCCTCCAGGTATGGGAGTACCGGCGGCGGCCCAAGGCCCTCGCCATCCTCGGCGTCGTGGTCGTCGTCATCGGAGCCGGCTACTGGCAAGCGCGCGGCGGGCCCAGCAACATCGCCCGCGCCGCCGAGCTCGACGCGCTCGTCGCCACCGGACGCCCCGTGCTGCTGGAGGCCTACTCCGACACGTGCATCGCCTGCCTCGTCAGCAGGCCCACGGTCGACGGCCTCGAGCGCGACCTCGCCGGCACTGCCGGCTTCGTGCGCGTGAACGTCCGCGACGAGGTCGGCCGTGGCCTCGTGCGGCGCTTCGGCATTCGCGCCACGCCGACGTTCGTGGTGTTCGGCCCAAATGGGGAGGAGGTGTACCGTCAGGACGGCGGCCTCGCCGACGGCGACCGCCTGCGCGACACGCTGACACGGCCCGGCGGAACGGATTGAGCGCGACGGCCATGCGCGCTTCGAGCGTCGCGGGGCAATGGTCGTGGCGTCAGGACGAGGCGGTCTCACGGACAAGGAAAGTCCCAAGTGACCTCGGCAGGGTTCTTAGTCGAGCCACTCAGCATCGCTGCTGAATTTCCCTACCTCAAACGAGCCAGTGGTCACTTGGAACTCTTGCAGTCTGAGGCCGGGCGGCGGCGCATGTCAACCGCGGCTCACGGTGCATTGCGTACCGGCCGGGCCGGAAACGGCAAGGCCGCCGGGGCGGCCAAAACGAATCGCGGACAGGGCGAGTCGCTCATCCGAAGCGATTTCCCCGCGAGCCGATGCGCTATTCGCACGAAAACCAAGCGGCGCGAAATGGGCGAGATTCGCTCGTCGCGTCCGGGGTCGAGCGACCGGCCCGGCCACCGCCGCTGCTCACGCGCCGGCAAACCCCAACGCGGGAACGGCGCCGCGCCGGGCGACCGCCGGCGATGGCGATAAGGAGCGGGGCCGCATGTGGAAACCGCCGGGCCGCGAAGCGGCAGGCGGTGGTGGCAACGGAGGGATTCGAACCCACGACCTAGCGCTTATGAAGCGCCCGCTCTGCCGCTGAGCTACGTTGCCACCGAGGTGCGCCGGGGAACCAGCCGCCCGCCCGGCACGCCCTGAATCATAGGCCACGAGCGCGTCCACGGTCAACGACGCGGCGCGGCGCGGCCGGCTTCGGGGCGCGCCTCCACGCCCGGGCATGAGCGCACCGCCCCGGTGGACGCAACCGCCGCCCCGCGTGATAGGCTTGCGCCGAGGCGATGCCGCCCAGGCCCGTTCCGGCGCCTCACACCACCGCGGAGAGGCCCATGACGATCACCGCCGCCAAGCCCATTCATCGCCTCGACGTCTCCGAGCTGCGCGCCGCCTACCGAGCGCGCGCGCTGTCGCCCGTCGAGGTCACCCGGCACTACCTTGAGCGCATCGAGCGCCTCAATCCCACGCTCAACGCCTACTATACCGTGACCGGCGAGAGCGCGATGCGCCAGGCGAGGGCCGCCGAGCGGGCGTTCGCGCGGGATGCGGCCGACAGCCCGCTCCTGGGCATCCCCATCGGCCTCAAGGACCTGTTCGACACGCGCGGCGTCCGCACCACCTACGGCACCGGCTGGCGGCGCGACGCCGTTCCCACGCGCGATGCCGACGTGGTGCACAACCTGAAGGCGGCGGGAGCCGTCGTCCTCGGCAAGCAGGCGCTGCTGGAGTTCGCCATGGGCGGCGTCGACGTGAACGCCCACTACGGCGTCACGCCCAACCCGTGGACGCTCCGGCACTTCGCCGGCGGCAGCAGCACCGGCTCCGGCGTCGCCACGGCCGCCGACCTCGGCGTCATATCCATCGGCACCGACACCGGCGGCTCCGTGCGCCAGCCCGCCTCTTATTGCGGCGTCAGCGGCCTCAAGCCCAGCAACGGCCTCACCTCGCTGCGCGGAGTCTTCCCCGTCTCGCCCACCTGCGATACGGTCGGCCCGCTCGCCCGCTCCGCGCTCGACGTCGCCCACGGCCTCGACGGCCTCACCGGCGGGGCGCACGGCTTCGCCAAGGCGGTGCTGGACGACGACGCCACGCTGCGGGGGCTGCGTGTCGGCATACCCCGCAGCTGGATGGCAGCGCACGCCCACCCGGAGGTCGCCACGGCCGTGGAGGAGGCCGTCGCGCTCATGGCCGCGCACGGCGCCGTCGTGCGCGAGACACCAATGGCATACACGGAAGGCGTGCTCGACGCCTATCGCGACATCGTGTTCTACGAGGCGGCGCGCGCGCACCGGAAGTTCTGGCCCCGCCACCGCGACGACTACGGGCCGCACGTCCGCGCGCGCATCGACGACGGCATGCGGCTCACCGCCGGGGCCAACGCGGTGGCGGTCGAGGCGGTGAAGCGGATGCTCCAGCAGGCCACCGACGCCATGCGCGACCTCGATGTCATCGCGCTGCCCATGCAGCCGACGACCGCCCCGGAGCTCGGCCAACGGGAGGTCAAGATCGGCGACGAGCTCTTCACCACCGTCGCCATCCGCGGGCGTTTCGCCAACGTCATCAACCTCATCGGCTGGCCCGGGCTCTCGGTGCCCGCCGGCTTCGGCGCCGACGGCCTCCCCATCGGCATGCAGATCGTCGCCCCCTGGGGCGGCGATGCCCTGGTGCTGCGTGCCGGCCACGCCTACCAGCGCATCACCGACTGGCACCTACGGCGGCCGCCCATCGCGGACCAGTAGGCGCGGCGACGCCCGCCGGGGCCGTCGCCGGTCGAGGCCTCCGCGCCAACAGTCCATTGCTCGCGGCATCGTGCATCGTGTATCATTAGTCGTGCATACACGTAACCGAGAGGATATGCGCGATGAGCGGAAATCCGAACGGCACCCTGGTCGCACACACCCCAACGGGCGGCGAGCCTCGTCCCACGGCCACCGCGTGCGGCCCCGCCTCGGACACGACGCCCGACCTCGTCATCGCCATGCTGCGTCGTGTCGCCGAGCTCGCGCTCCAACTCGTCCCGCTCGCCGTCCCCAACCCCGACGGCACGCCCGCCTACGCGCCGTGCAACCTGAACGCCGCCAACCGCGCCGCCTATCTCATCGGCCGCCACCTTGGGATGTTCCGCCCCGCCGGCCCCGCCGCGACGGCGGACCCCGCCCAACCTCCGCCGGACGCCCCACGCAAGGCGTCGCCGGAGCGG
>VGZX01000048.1 GCA_016872415.1 SAR202 cluster bacterium
TGCCCGCCACGGCGCGGCGCGTGTTCGCGGCGCCGGCGAGCAGCCCGCCGCCCAGCGGGCTGAACGGCATGAGGGAAACCTCGAACCGCTGGCAGGCGGGAATCACCTCGGCCTCGGCGCGGCGCACCGCCAGGCTGTAGCTCACCGTGTTGGCGACGGGCGCGCTGGCGAGTCCCCAACGCCGCGCCGTGAGCACGGCCTCCGCCACCTGCCAGCCGGCGTGGTTCGACACGGCGAAATAGCGGATCTTGCCCTGGCGCACGAGGTCGTCCATCACGCGCAACGATTCCTCCACCGGCGTGACGGGGTCGGGGTGGTGCGCGTAGTAGATGTCGATGTAGTCGGTGCCCAACCGCCGCAGCGACCGCTCCACCTGCCGCATGACGTGGAGGCGCGACAGCCCGCCGCCCTCGACGCGCCCGCCGCCGTTGGGGCCGTCGTCGACGCGCTCGCCCAGTTTCGTGGCGATGATGACGTCGTGGCGATGGCCCTTCAGCACCTTGCCCATGATCTCCTCGGCCGACGGCCGGACGTCCGCCGGAGGGGCGTCGACGCCGGGCAGGTCGAAGCGCGACTGGTTGCCATAGCCGTTGGCGCAATCGAACGAGTTGATGCCCGCGTCGAGGGCGCGCTTGAACAGCGCGGGCGCGTCGCGTTCCGTCGGCGCGACGCCGAGCGACGCGGTGCCGAGCGTGATGCGCGAGACGCGCACGCCGGTGCGTCCGAGGAGGGCGTATTGCATGGGCGAGACTCCGAGGCCAAGGGTTGCGGGTAGTGTAGGGGACGGTGGCCGATGGCGCGAGCCGTCCGCCGCCGACGGGGGCCGGCCTGCCGGCCCTCGCCGCCGCCCGCGCCTGGCAATTGGCGAAAGGTGCCCCGGCCGTCTGTCCAACCCTCCATATGCAACGGACGGGCCCGCCGCTACGTTTAGCCGAAAGGCGGTCCGGTGCGAACCGGTCGCGCGCCGCCGGCCGAGCGCCACGCAAGGGCTCAGGGCCGAGCCGATCCCCGGTGGTTACGCTCCGCATGATGCATTGGCCGGATGCGCCCTCGCGCGGGATGGCTGGACTTCGGGTCAAGCTGCTTGCGGCGGCGCTCGTCGCTTGCCTGGTGGCGGCCCTGTCCGCCATCGGCTCGTTTCCTGCCCTGCTGACCATGGACGCGCGCGCCGTGGCCCAGCGGTTCGAGGCGTTGGAGCCGATCGACCTCAACGGGCCGACGCTGTTCCTGTCGGACTTCCACCTGACGGATCCGGACACGCGCATTCGCATACCGCTCGACGGCATCGAGCACATCGTCATCGTCGGCGACTTCTTTCAGTCGCCGGGCGATTTTCGCAAGTTCGGTGCCACCGACCGAGCACGCATCGAGGGCGGCCTCGGCGCTTTCCTGCCGGACGATTTCACGGACACCGTCCACTTCATCAGCGCCCGCGCGCACGATCCACGGCTGCCGCCGATGGAGTTCCAGCATGGCGGGCTGCTGGTGGCCCACGTCGGCAAGGAGGCGAAGTTCACGATCGGCGAGCACGTCGTCGTCGCGACGCACGGCGAGGATTTCTTCCGGGGCGTGCCGGGCGGCCTGGTTTCGCGCATGCCGCAGGCGGTGGGCTTGCCGCTACCGCTGGAGCGCATCGCGCGGGCGCGCATGGGCCTATCCGGCGATACCTGGCTGGTGACGGCGCATAGCCACGTGCCCGCGCTGCATGAGGCCAGCCGCACGGCCAACACCGGTTCGTTCGCCGGGGTGACCTTCAACGGCATCTTCCGCGTGCGCGTGGGCACCGGCATCCGCTTCGACCTCGATGGAGTCGAGCTCCAGGCCTACGAGGGCATCACGCCGACGCTGTGGCCGTAGCCCGCCGCATTGCCGGCCGTCACCTCCGCCGCGCCACGACCTCCCATGGCGCGCAGCATTTGACGGCGACGTTCCGCACCATGTTGGCGTACTTCTCGCGAGCGTTTTCGCCCATCAGCAGGTGCGGGCCCAGCGCGCGCGGCGGGTGGGATGCGCCCTCCCGCGTCTGCTCGAAGAACCGGAGCGCGAATTCCGTCTTGTCCTCAGCGCGCTCGACGGCGAACCCGGCCCGCTCCAGCGCGGCCCGCAGCTCGTCGATGGTCGCCAGGAAGCTCGCGTCGGGCGACGAGGCCCACGGCAGGGGGAAGGCCATCGGCCTTGGGTTGGGGCCGCGCAGCACGTCGTAGATGCCGAAGGGGCCGCCGGTCTTGAGGACGCGGCGCACCTCGCGGAACAACGCGGGCTTGTCGGCGATGTTCATGCCGGCGTGCAGCATGTAGGCGCCGTCGAAGGTGGCGTCGGCGAACTGCATCTCCAGCGCGTCCGCGTGCTCGACCGCCACCTGCGATTCGAGGCCGACCCGCGCCGTGAGCATGTTGGCGACCTCGGCATATTCGGGCGTGAGCTCGACGCCGTTCACCGCGCAGCCATACGCGCGCGCGACGAACCGGGCGGGCCCGCCGATGCCCGCGCCAATGTCCAGCAGCCGCGTCTCCTTCGTGATGCCGAGCCGCGACATGAGCGACGCGGTGGCCTCGCGTCCGCCAATGTGGAACTCGTCGGCTGGCGCCAGATCGTCGATCGTGAGGTTGTTGGGGTCGGCGACATCGCGCTCGATCGCCATGTCGAAGGCGTCGGCCAGATTGCCGACGGTGTAGTGGATGGGAACTGGCTCGCTGGTCACGGCGTCACCTCGTCCGGGAATGGGGTCATCCTTCGAGGATACGGCCCACGGCGCGGATCGCAAGCGCGCGTGCCGGGCTGTCGTGCCGCGACGCCCACGGGTAGAATCCCCACGAGGAGCAACCGCGTTGAAGGTAAAACTAGCCGAACTCACCGAAGTCACCCGGCGCGCCATCGCGCGCCAGGGATACACGCAAGCCGAGACCGAGGTGATCCTCGACGTGCTGCTGTACGCGCAGCTGCGCGGCAACAACCAGGGCGTCGTGAAGCTCATCGGCCGCGGCATCCCCCAAGTCGCCGTCCGCCCGGCCCATCGAGATCGAGAAGGAGACGCCGCTATCGGCGCTGGTGAACGGCCACCAGCAGCACGCCATGGTGGTGGTGAGCCATGCCACGGGCATCGCGGTGCGGAAGGCGCGGGATCGCGGCATTGCCATCGTGGGCGTCAACCACATCAACACCTCCTCGGGCGCGCTCGGCTACTACGCGCGCCTCATAGCGCAAGCGGGGCTGGTCGGGTTCGTGTTCGCGGAGGCGTCCGAGATGGTCGCGCCCGAAGGCTCCCACGAGCGCGTGCTGGGCACGAACCCATTGGCGATCGGCATGCCGAGCGACGGCGGCCCCCTCGTGCTGGACCTCGCGACATCGGCGATGGCCTATTACGGCGTGATCGAGGCGCGGACGGCGGGCCGCCGGCTTCCCGACGGCGCCGCGTTCGACAAGGACCGCAAGCCCACGACCGACCCCGGCGACGTGATCGACGGTGGCGCGCTCCGCACGTTCGACGGCGGGCCGAAAAGCTCCGGCCTGTCGCTGATGGTGCAGGCGCTCGCGGGGCCGCTGGTGGGCGCCGCGTTCGCGGGCATCGGCGACATGGCCGCGAATGCGGCGGGCCATCTCATCATGGCCTTCGACCCCGACCTGTTGGGCGGCCGCGATGCGTTGAAATCCAACGTGGCGCGGTTGGTCACCAGAGTGAAGGGCGCCAAGCGGCTGCCCGGCGTCGACGAGATATTGGTGCCCGGCGAGCGTGGCGACCGCGCGACCAGGCGCGCGCTCGCGGCGGACGAGGTGGAGATCGAGGACAACCTGTATCGCGAGCTGTTGGCCGCGAGCCGCGAGGCTCCGCGGTGACGGCGCGGGAAGGAGCACGGGAACATGCGGCACCACGGCCACGGCCAGCGCGGGGCTAGCCCACCGAACGACGAGGTGCGCCGCCAGTGGCAGGACCCCGACGCGGTGCTGTTCAGCATTGGGTTGCGCGCGGGCCACACGTTCGTCGACCTGGGCTGCGGGCGCGGCTTCTTCGCCCTGCCCGCCGCGGCGCGCGTGGGCGAGCGCGGCCATGTGTTCGGCGTCGACATCAATGCCGAGGCGATCGCGACGCTGGTGGAGGCGGCGAAGGAGCAGCGCCTTGGCAACTTGACCGGGCTGGTGGGCGAGGCCGAGACGACGCAGGTGTGCGACGGCTGCGCCGACGTCGTGTTCATCGGCATCGCGCTGCACGACTTTCGCGATCCGGTGCAGGCGCTCCGCAACGCCAAGGGAATGCTGAAGCCCGGCGGGCGCTTGGTGAACCTGGACTGGAAGAAGCAAGAGACGCCCTATGGGCCGCCCCAGGAGATACGCTTCGACGAGGCGAAGGCGGTATCGCTCATCGAGCAGGCGGGGCTGCGCGTGACCGAGGTGCGGAACAGCGGCGTGTACCACTACACGGTGACGGCCGAGCGCGGCTAGTTCTCCAGCGGCGCCTCATCCTGCGCCGCGCGGTGGATCTTGCGCTGGATCGCCTGGCTCAACAGTTGGTTGTTGGGCACGGTGATGATGTGGCTTCCGGCGTGGATCACCGTGAATAACGTCCCCATCTCCGTCACGCGGCCGGTCACGCCCAGCACCGTGATCTCGTCGCCGATGGAGAACGGGTGGGCGATCGCCACCACCATGCCGGCGAACGCGTTGTTGATGGTGCTTTGCACCGCGAAGCCCACCAGCACGCCGGTGAAACTGCCCACGCTGACGGCCAGCATCGCGCTGCGCGCGAGGATGGACACCGCCGCGATGCCCAGCGCCGTCTAGGTGACGACGCGGAATACCGCGCGTATGGCGATGCGCCGCTGCGTGATGCTGGGCCGGTCGTAATAGTCGGCGTAGCGCGCGCGGATGGCGCTGCTTGCCGCCTCCGACGCCGCGACGCCGAAGACGATGAGCTCGATCGCCACCAGGGAATAGCGGTAGCTGTTCAGGAAGCCCAGCGAGTCGGTGTCGATGAGCCGGTTCGTGACGGCGATGGCGACGACGCCAAGCACCGCGATGATGGAGGCCTGCGTCATGCGCCGGCGGAACCAACGCCGGCTCGCGCCGCCAGGCCGCGTGTCGTTCGTCATGCCATCTCCTCCAAACCCTCGCGCCGTGTCGAATGCCCGGCGCCGATGCCGGAGGACATTGTCGCAGACGCGGCCTCCGCCGAGTCCGCCCGTGCCGCGGCGCTCCGGCCCCCGTCGCGGCTGATAACATGGCGCCTCGGCCGCGACACGCGCGAAGGAGCGACGATGCGGGACCTGTCCAAGCGGCCCTCCAGCGGCGAGGAGGCGGCCAAGCGCTCCGACCGCGTCACGCTCACGGTGTTCCTGGCGCAGGTGGTCTTCGGCGGCGCCAACGCCGTCGCCATCCGTTTCGCCAACGACGAGCTCGCGCCGCTGTGGGGGGCCACGCTGCGGTTCGGCGTGGCCGCGCTCGTGTTCATCGCGCTCATGGCCGTGGCGCGCCAGCGGCCGCCGCGGGGGCGCGCGCTCACCGGCCTCGTCGTCTTCGGCGTCGTGAACTTCGGCGCCGGCTACGGCCTCGTGCATTGGGGGCTGGTCGGCGCGACGGCCAGCCTCACGCAGATCATCCTCGCGCTGGTGCCGCTCATCACCCTGCTCATGGCCGCGGCCATCCGACTGGAACGGTTCCGGCCGCGCGGCCTCGCCGGGGCCCTCGTCGCCCTCGCCGGCATCGCGGTCGTCTTCGGCCAGCAGTTGCGGGCCGACGTGCCGGCGTGGTCGATGGCGGCCGTTTTCGGCACCGCCGTCTGCTGGGCCGCCGCGACCATCATCGTGAAGTGGTTTCCGCCGAGCCACCCATTCACGACGAACGCCGTGGCAATGACCGTCGGCTGCGCGCTGCTGTTCGGCGCCTCGCTCGCGCTGGGCGAGCCGCGCGCCATGCCGGCGGAGGCTTCGACATGGCTCGCGCTGGGCTATCTCGCCATCGTCGGCTCTGTCGGCCTCTTCCTCACGTACCTCTTCGTGCTGCGGCGATGGACGGCGACGGCAGCGTCGTACCAGTTCGTGCTCTACCCGCTCAGCACCATCGTCATCGCCGCGGCCATCGCCGGCGAGCGCGTCACGCTGTCGCTGCTGGCGGGCGGCGCGCTGGTGCTGGCCGGCGTCTACGT
The DNA here is from genome assembly GCA_016872415.1 of SAR202 cluster bacterium. Taxonomy (GTDB): domain Bacteria; phylum Chloroflexota; class Dehalococcoidia; order Lucifugimonadales; family Australimonadaceae; genus VGZX01. The sequence continues at coordinate 6,137 of VGZX01000048.1, forward strand.
CGGCGCGTTCGGCCGCCGCCGGTGAGCGCCACGGGCGGTGGGCGCTACTCCACCGCGCGCAGCGCCTCGGCGGGGTAGACGTTCGCCGCCTGCCGCGCCGGTAGGAAGGTGGTGAGCAGCGACGCCGCGTAGGCGACGACGACGACGATGACGATGTTCCACCACGGCACCACGAAGCGGACGCCCGCCACCGATGCGCCGATCTCGTTCACGACGTTGACCGACAGCGCCATGCCGAGCGCGGTGCCGATGGCGATGCCCAGCAGCGCGATGAATGACGATTCGATGAGGAACGAGGCCTGCACCATGCCGCGCTGGAAGCCGACCGCCCGCAGCATGCCGATCTGCTGGCGGCGCTCGACGACCGAGCGCGCGGCGATGACGCCGAGCGCGGCGATGCCCACGATGAGGCCCAGCGCCATGAAGCCCTGCAGCAGGTTGTTGAGCGAGATGTTGGCCGAGCCGATCTCGCGGACCTCGGTCTGCAGGTTGGTCGCGCGCAGGCCGCTGGTCAAGAACGTTTCCTCCAGCCGCGTGGCGATGGCCTCGGGGTCGGCGCCCGGCCGCAGCCGCAGCATGTAGATGAGTTCCGGCACGGGCTGGCCGAACAGCGCGTCGACGCTCGCCTGCGAGGTGACCATCGAGTTCGAGTAGAAGGCGCCGTCTTCCAGCACGCCGATCACGCGGAAGGTCTTGGTGCCGCCGCCCACGGGCGCCGCCGCCTCGATGTGGACCTCCGGCAGCACGCCGTCGTCGATGTAGAACCCCTCCAACTGGAAGGTCTGCTCCGGGCCGCCGACGTTGAAGTTGCTGCGGCTCGGCACCAGGCCGGCTGAGACGACCATGATGTCGGGCTCGGTCACCAGCGCGCGCCAAACGTCGCGGTCGGTGGCATAGCGGCTGTCCTTCAGGGTGAAGCCGTAGTTCACGCCATTCGCGTAGTCGTCGTTGATGCCCGTGACGAAGCGGTCCACCGGCTCGGCGGCGCTGCCCTGCTGCTTGGCGGAGGCGGGGCCACCGTTCCACGCGCCGATGACGGTGAAGTCGTCGATGTCGAACGCGCCCGAGGCGTCGACGGCGGCGCGCAAATCGGGAATGGGGTTCGTGAAGCTGGCCTCGGCGCGCACGTCGAAGCCGCCGGTCACGCGGGCAACGTCGGTGAAGGCCGCGGAGAACGCGGCGGTGATGAAGCCGACGACGAGCAATGTGAAGATGACCAGCGAGAACATGGCGAGTGTCATGCCGGTGCGGAAGCGGTTCGCCATGGGGTAGGCGATGGAGGTTTGGAGCACGGGCGTGAGCCGGGAGTTGCGCCGGAACACCGCCTTGATCCCCCGCAGCAGCAGGTCGAGGTTATACATGATGGCCCACACGGCGCCGATGACAAGCATGACGCCCGACAGGATGAACATTTCGATGCCCTGTTGGAAGTCCGGCAGGATGCCTTCCAGCGCGTCGAACGGCAGCAGCCACCACGCGACGAGCAGGACGCCCGCGACCGTGTAGGCGATGCGCTCGTTGAGTCGCGCCGCGTGGTGCAGCGCCAGCGGCACGCCGATGATGACGAGCGACGTGCCCAGCATGAACGGCCCGGCCTGGGTGCTGGACAGCCCGGACGCGGTGAGCAGGATGCCGAGGACGACGGCCAGGTAGCCGCGGGCGAACGCGGCGACGAGGAACCGGTGCGGCCGGGTGACGAGCCGTCGTAGCGGCGTGGGCCGCGCGCGCGGCTCGGGGATGTCGCGGACGGCGCGCACGATGTTGAGGTGCGACACGCGCCACGCGGCGAACAGCACGATGAGGAACGTGGTTGCCATGCCGAGCGTGTAGGCGATGAGCACGTTGCGCCACTGGAAGTTGAACACGATGTCGAGCTCCAGCTGGCCGAGCGCGGCCGCGATGATGCGCACCATCGCGAACGCGACGACGATGCCGAGCAGGCTGCCCACGGCGGAGGCCAGCAAGGCGTAGAGGGCGCCCTCGAACAGGAACAGCCGCACGACGTGGCCCTGGAACATGCCAATGGCGCGGCCAATGCCCAGCTCGCGCTTGCGCTCGGCGGCGAGCATCACGAAGATGAGGAAGATGAGCAGCACGCCGGCCATGATGGAGAAGTTGCCGAACAGCAGGAACACGGTCGCGAAGCTGCTGCCCGCCTCGTCCGCTTGCTCCAGCGCGTCCCGCTTCACCGGCTGCGCGTCGAGCCGCAGCTCGTTGGCGATGGGCTCCAGCGCGGCCAGCACGGCGTCCGTCGCGTCGGCGCCGCTCACGATGCCGCCGCGGTTGCTCACGAGAATGGGGCTCACGGCGCCCGGCCGCTGGCTGATCGCCTGCATCGACTCCAGCGGCAGCAGCATGCCCAGATTGCCGATGAAGTAACCGCCGTTGGCGTAAATGCCGCGCACCTCCACCACCGACGGCACCTGGCGCAGGTAGAGCTGCGCGCGGTCCCCGACGCCCAAGCGGAGGCTTTCGGCCAAGTCTTGGCTGACGTACACCTCGTTCGCGGCCAGCGCCGCCACGTCCAGCCGCTCGCCCGACGCCGTCACGATCGGGTCAAAGCCGTCGAGGCCCGCGGGGTCGACGCCCAGCACGTCGACGCGCGGCTCGTTGCGGCTGCTGTCGGCGGCCACGGCCGGCACCGTCTCGCGCAGCGCCGGCAGTATGCCGTCCACGGGGGCGCCGGCCAGCGCCTCGCGCACGCGGCCGACCGTGGCGGCGTCGAAGTAGGCGGTGCGCCCCGATACCTCGCGCCGCTCCGATTCGATCTCCACCTCGACGAGGCCGATGTCGGTGAGCGCCTGCACCCGGATCGAGTGGGCCAACGTGTCGCCGGTGGTGAACGACGCCGAGAACAGCAGCGTGGCGAGCATGAGGCCGAGCACGATGAGCGCGGTTTGCGCCGGGCGCCGCGGCAGGTTGCGCGCGGCCATTTTGAATAGCACGGGGTTGCGCCACGCGAGGAAGGCGGTGGCGGCCATGCCGAGGGCGAACACGACGAGCAGCGTGACGAGTAGCTGGCCAATGGGTATGCCGAAGAGCGATTCCATGTGCTACACCCCAGCCGCGGCGCGGGTGTCGGTTTCGATGAGGCCGTCGCGCATGTGCACGATGCGGTCGGCGCGCTTCGCCACGTTGGCGTCGTGCGTGACGATCACGAACGTTTGGCCCTCCTCCTTGTTGAGCCGGACGACGAGGTCCATGATCTCGCCCGAGGTCTCGCTGTCGAGCGCGCCGGTGAGCTCGTCGGCCCAGACGATGGCGGGCTGGTTGGCGAGCGCCCGGGCGATGGTCACGCGCTGCTGCTGGCCGCCCGACATTTGCCCCGGCCGCTTGTTGGCCTGGTCGGGCAGGCCCACCTGGCGGAGCACCTCCAACGCGCGCGCCCTGGCGGCCTTCGGCTCGACGCCCGCCACCAGCAGCGGCAGCTCGATGTTCTCGACCGCCGTGAGCACGGGCAGCAGGTTATAGGACTGGAACACGAAGCCCATGCGCCGCGCCCGGTAGCGCGTGCGTTGACGGTCGGACAGCCGGTGAATCGACTGCCCCTCGATGATCACCTCGCCACGCGTGATGTCGTCGATGCCGGAGAACGTGTTCAGGAGCGTCGTCTTGCCGCAGCCGGAAGGGCCCATGATGGCGACCATCTGCCCCTTCAATATCGCGAGGTCGATGCCGCGCAACGCGTGTACCGCCAGTCCATTCGACTCGTAGGTCTTGTGGACGTCATGGGACTCGACGATGTTTTCGGGCATGGATGTCGGCCGATCCGCAGGTATCTGCTGAGGGGATTTGGATTCCCGTCCATTATATCCGCGCGGATACACATGAACCAGGGTGTATCCACGGAATCGCCCGGTCCCTCCTCGGCCGCGCGCCGCCGCTACCCCCCGCTGGTGCGCGAGCGCGAGATGGACCGCGACGGCGTCGCGGTCCAGGCCATCTTTCCGCAGGTCATACCGTTCAAGCCGTTGAACGAGGCGTTTCGCGATGCCTTCCCCTTCGACGTGCGGCTGGCGGGCGTCCGCGCCTACAACCGGTGGCTGGCCGAGTTCTGCTCGCACCAGCCGGAGCGTCACGCCGGCGTCGCGCAGATCCTCACGGAAGACATCGACGTCGCCGTCCGCGAGGTGCGGTGGGCGCGGCGGGCGGGGCTGTTCGGCGGCATTCAGCTGCCACTGCTGCCGCTCTACGCGAACACGCCCGAGGCGTTCTATCACCATCCGCGCTTCGAGCCGCTGTGGGCCGTGTGCGAGGAGCTGGAGATGCCGATGCACAGCCACATCGGCGGCTCGTCGCTCGACTATGGGGCGGTGCCGTCGGGCTCCGCGTTGCGTACCTTCGAGTCGATGAACCTCACGGCGCACCGCCACTTCTGGTTCCTGCTCTACGCCGGCGCGCTGGAGCGGCACCCAACCTGCGGCTGGTGATCACCGAGAGCGGCGGCACGTGGGTGCCCTACACCCTCGATTACATGGACGAGCTGTACGAGACGCGCAACCCCGAGCTGCAACGGGAGGTGCTGCCGCTGAAGCTCAGCGCGTATTGGGCGCGCCAGTGTTACATCGGCGCGTCGCCGCCCGCCGGCCGCCGCGAGGTGGAGCAGCGCGACAAGATCGGCGTGCGGAACCTGCTGTGGGGCACCGACTACCCACACCCGGAGGGACGTGGCCGCACACCGGGGAGCGGATGCGGGCCATGTTCGCCGGCGTGCCCGACGACGAGGTGCGCGCCATGCTGGGCGAGAATGCGTTGCGCGTGTACCGCTTCGACGAGGCGAAGGTGCGGGCTCACGCAGAGCGCATCGGTCCGCCGGCGGGCACGTTCGGCGAGACGCCGCCGATCGATAACGTGGCCTATGCCCGCCTGTGGCGCGAGAGCGCGGCGGGGTAGGGACGTCGTCGCGGCGACGGCGAGGCCCCGCGAGGGACGGTGTGCCGCGTGGCCCGCGTTGCGCTAGACTGCGTGGCACCGCCGCGTGACCACACGCCGGCGTCACTCCGCCAAGGGAGCCACGGTGACCGAGCTCAGCGCGCCACGGCCGGCCGAGGCCGTCATGCAGTCCGCGACCATCGCCGCGCCGGTCGAGGCCGCCAGCGCCAGCCGGGCGCAATGGGGCATCGTCGGCGGCCACGCGTTCAAGCACATCTTCAACTCCGGCTTCGCCGTGATTCTGCCCGAGATCAAGGCGAGCCTTGGCCTGTCCAACGCCGCCGTGGGCACGCTCGCCACCGTCCGCTCCGTGGTCGGCGGCGCGGCCAACGCACCCGCCGGCTACATCGCCGACCGTTACGGCGGCGGCTTCGCCTGGATGCTCGCGGGCACGCTGGCGCTGCTCGGCCTGTTCCAGCTTGGCCTCGGCTTCGCCGCCAATTTCCTAACGGCCATCGTGTTCGCCACGCTCGCCAACGTGCTGTTCACCTTCTGGCACCCACCCGCCATCGGCACGCTCTCCAAGCTGTTCCCGCGCAAGCGGGGCCTCGTCATCGCGCTGCACGGCACCGGCGCCAGCATCGGCGAGACGCTGGGGCCGCTCCTGGTGGGCGGGCTGCTCACGGTCGTCACCTGGCAGACGGCGCTGCGCACGAGCGTGGTGCCGGCCGTCATCGCCGCGCTGATCGTGTGGTTCGCCACGCGGTCGGTCAAGGTGCGGTCGCGGCCGGTGTCGGCGCGCGGCTACTTCAAGGACTACTGGCTGCTGCTGCGCTCGCGCAAGCTGCTGCTGGTGCTCGCCATCGCCTGCGGCTTCTCGGCCAGCCAGGCCGCCGTGCTCACCTTCCTGCCCGTGTACGTGCGCGAGGACCTGCGGCAATCGACGTGGATGGTGGGCGTCTACGTCGCCATCGCGCAGGGCGCCGGCATCGTGACGCTGCCGCTCATGGGCCGCCTGCTCGACCGCGTGGGCCGCAAGGCCATCATCGCGCCATCGCTGTTCGCGCTCACCGGCGCGCTCGCGCTGCTCTACGTCAGCGGCGGCTCGTTCTTCTTCATCGTCGGCCTGGCGCTCACCGGCGCGTTCATCTACTCCATCACCGCGCTGCTCACCACCGCCGCCTGCGACGTCACTGCCGACCATGTGCAGGGCACCACCGTCGCGCTCGTCTACACGGCCAACGCCGCGTTCACCGTCCTGGGCCCGTTCGTCAGCGGCTTCATCGCCGACGCGACCAGCGTCCGCGACGTGTTCCTATTCTCCAGCGCTGCCACGCTCGTCAGCGCCGTGCTGGCCTCCGTGACGCGGTGGGAGCGCGCGCGGGCCTAGCGCCCGACCGTGCGGGGCCCCGCGGCGCCCGGGCTTAAGGGTTCGTTAACTCAACATTCATTGACTCAACGAATGTTGAGCCGTATGGTGGCCTCACGATGAGCCAACCCGCGCGCCGCCCTCGACCGATCGACGCCGCCCTGCGAGCGCGCGCCGCCACGCACGACGCCCTGGGCGACCCCCACCGGCTCGCCATCGTCGAGGCGCTGGAGCTCAACGACCGCTCGCCGTCCGACCTGGCGGCGCTGCTCGGCATCGGGAGCAACCTGCTGGCGCACCACCTGCGCCAGTTGAAGGCGGCCGGGCTGGTCGACGAGGCCGTGTCGTCGGGCGACCGCCGTCGCCGTTACCTGCGGCTGCGCGGCGATGCGCTCGCGGCGCCGTGGCACGCGATGACGGTGCGCGCCGACGATGTGCTGTTCGTGTGCACCCACAACTCGGGGCGCTCGCAGCTGGCCGCGGCCTTGTTCCAACGCGCCACCGGCCTGCCCGCGCGGAGCGCCGGCACGCATCCCGCGCGGCGCGTGCACCCGCTGGCCGTCGAGACCGCCGAGCGCCACGGCTTGGACCTGGGAGGCGCGACGCCGCGCATGTTGGCGGCGTCGGACCTTGGCCGTGGGCTGCTGGTGACGGTGTGCGACCAGGCGCACGAGGAGCTGGCGGCGACGCCGGCCGCGCGGCTGCATTGGTCGGTGCCGGACCCCGCCGCCGTGGGCACGCGCGCGGCATTCGAGCGGGCGTATGGATTGCTCGACCGGCGAGTGGCCGCGCTGGCGCGGCATTCACCGTGGACCCGATGACATTATGAGGAGGACGCGATGACGACGGACGCGATGGAATCGGCGACGCGGGAGCGGCTCCGCTCCGAGGTCGAGGCGCTTGCGGCGGAGTTCAAGGGCATCTTCGCCCGCGAGACGGTGGAGCATTACCTCCACGAGGCATTCGCGTCGTTCGCGAAGACGCCGGTGGCGTCGTTCCGGCCCACGCTGGCGGGGCGCTTCGCCCGCGAGCGGCTGCTGGCGGCGGCGCAAGCGCGGGGCGCCGTGGCCAAAAAGAGGCCCAAGGTGTTGTTCGTTTGCGTGCACAACGCGGGCCGCTCGCAGATGGCGGCGGCGCTCACGGCATCGCTCGGCGGCGGTCGGGTGAGCGTGCGGTCGGCGGGCTCCGCGCCGGCGGACCGAATCAACCCGGCGGTCGTGGAGGCGATGAAGGAGTTGGGGCTGGACGTTGGGCAAGCCTTTCCGAAGCCGCTGACCGACGACGTGGTGCGCGCGGCCGACGTGGTGATTACCATGGGCTGTGGCGACTCGTGCCCGGTGTATCCCGGCAAGCGCTACTTGGACTGGACGGTCGACGACCCGGCCGGGCAGCCGGTCGAGGCGGTGCGCCGCATCCGCGAGGACATCGCCAGCCGCGTGCGGGCCCTGCTGCGCGAGCTGGGCGTGGCGTAGTCCGGCCTCGCCGCCGCCCGTGTCGCGCGGGCACCCCATTCGAATTCGGGAGCGTCGCCGCCTCATGCCGAACCACAACCTATTGCGCGCGTGCGTGGCCGAGGCCGCCGGCACCTTCCTCTTGGTATTCATCGGCACGGGCGTCGTCGCCGCCGCGGTGCTCACCGGCGCGCAGGCGGGCCTCTGGCAGGTCGCCGTCGCGTGGGGCATCGCCGTCGCGCTCGCCATCCACGCCACCGCCGCCGTGTCGGGCGCCCACCTCAACCCCGCCATCACGCTCGCGTTCGCGCTGCCGCGGGGCCACGAGTTCCCATGGCGGCGCGTGGCGCCCTACTGGGCGTCGCAGCTCGCGGGCGCCACCCTGGCGGGCGCCGTGGTGCTCGTCGTGTTTGGCGGCTTCATCGCGCGGTTCGAGGCCGAGCATGCGTTAACGCGCGGCGCGGCGGGTGGAGAGCGCGTGGCGATGGTGTTTGGCGAATACTTCCCGAACCCCGCCGTTTTCGGGGCGCGCGCCGACGCCGCGGGCCTGGTGGCGCCGTGGATGGCGGCGGCCGTCGAGGGCCTGGGCGCGGCGGTGCTGGCGTTCGTCGTCTTCGCGCTGGTCGACCGTCGCAACGCGAGCCTACCGGCGAAGCACCTGGCGCCGGTGCTGATTGGGGCCACGGTGGCGTTCATCATCAGCGTCATCGCGCCGGTCACGCAGGCGGGCATCAACCCCGCGCGCGACTTCGGCCCGCGCGTCGTCGCCTTCCTCGCGGGCTGGCGAAAGCATCGCCATTCCCGGTCCGGACGGCGGTTTCTGGGTCTACATCGTGGGGTTGTTGGTGGGCGCCCCGTTGGGTGCCGCGCTGTACGACCTGCTCATCCGCCCCGGCTTGCGCGCCGATCTGCCGCCCGGCTTGGAAGCGTCGAACGGCCATGCGCCGGCGGCGGACGGTGCGTCGCTTATAGGGCGACTCTTCCAAACGGCTCTCAATATAAGTACAAGCAGCGCATCCCCAATGGTGACCAGGAGTCCTCTTCAAAAGGACTTAATGATTATGGTCATTACCGCCAGTAAGGACTTGGCGAACATCCTCTAAGTTCACGTCTTTCATTTCTTTGTCTATTT
>VGZX01000049.1 GCA_016872415.1 SAR202 cluster bacterium
AGGGGGGCGCGCGCCGGTCGCTGGGCGCGTGTCCGCTCCAGGCCGCCCGCGATGGCGTCGTCGTGCTCGGTGGCGTCCCAGTCGCGCTGGCGCGGGGGCCGCCCCTTGCTCGCTTCGCGCGACTGCCTCGCGCGCCGCGATTCCTTGACGTCTTGCCGGCGGTCCTTCTCCTCGAACGCCTTGCGGACCTTCCCGACGTGGCGAGCGGTCCAGTTGTCTTGCGGCATGGTGGTCGCCCTCCGGAGGAATGAAAAAGGCCGGGGCGTTCCCGGCCGTGCACGTCCTCGCGAAGAGCGGAGCGGGCTAGCGTGAGGCCAAGGCCGGGGAACGCCGTGCGTGTTGGCGCGGTCGCATGGCAGGCATAAGCGTTCGACGACCTCCTTGCATGTTGCTCGCGGCCATGGTATCGGCCAGGGCGCCGGCGGTCAACCGCGGCCGCCGGGGGCGCCGCGCGTGCTACACTAGGGCCCAATCCACGTCGAGTCCGAGGCGCCGCCCGTGGCAACGCCAACTCAATTGCCCTACTACCTGCGCCCCATGCGGATGGAGGATGTTGACCAGGCGGACGAGATCGAGCACGAGGCCTTCCCGACGCTGTACCCGCCCACCAACTATCGCAAGGAGCTGCGCAACCGCATCGCCGAATACATCGCGTGCGTGCAGCGCGACGCCGAGGTGTGGGTGCAGAAGGGCACCAAGCGCTCGTGGACCGACCTGTTCCGCCGGCGCCGCCCGGAGCCGCCGGAACCCGCGCGCGAGGAGCTCATCGTCGGCTTCCTCGGCGTGTGGTACATGGGCGGCGAGGCGCACATCGTCACCATCGCCGTGCGCGAGTCGCACCGTCGCAAGGGCATCGGCGAGCTGCTGATGATCGGCGCGACGGAGATGGCGCTGCTGCGCGAGCAGCAGGTGTTGACGCTGGAGGTGCGCGTCAGCAACGTCAACGCGCAACACCTCTACCGCAAGTACGGCTTCAAGGACGTGGGCGTCCGCCGCCGCTACTACCAAGACAACGACGAGGACGCGCTCATTATGAGCACCGACAAGCTCACCGGGGCCGACCACCAGGCGTTGTTCGCGCGGCTCAAGGAGCAATACACCGAGCGCCACGGCATCGCCGAGCGCGTCTACCTGTAGCCCACCGGCCTCCGCGACACGCCGCGTGCCGGCGCCCCATTCATCGCGGCGCCGTCGCCGGCCGCGCTGCGCCATCCAGGCCACGGGCCGGCTCGTGAGCAGCGCGCCGTCGCCGACATGCGCCCTCAACGCGATGGCGCCGACTCGTAATCGTCACGCGGCGTTCACAACGACCGATCAACCGCTCATCAGGCGTTCACACCGCGGTGCCACCCTGATGGCAGAACGCTGTCGAGGTTCGCGAAACGCGGGCCCGATGGCCGGCCAACTCAGCCGGAGGGCGTGAAACCGGCCGCTGGCACCACCAGGAGGAGCGCCATGGTCCTAACGAAGAAGCATCAGGTCATCGACCTCAAGACGGGTCAGCTGTCCGGGCACATATTCGTCGATCCCGACATCTATCCGCAGGAGTTGAAGCAGATCTTCGGCCGCTCGTGGCTCATGATCGGCCACGAAAGCCTCGTCGCGAAGCCGAACGACTCCCTTCACACCTACATCGGCAAGGACCCGGTCATCCTCGTGCGCGACGGCAAGGGCAAGCTGCACGCCTTCCTCAACCGGTGCACGCACCGCGGCAACCGCACCTGCCGCGTCGACGACGGCAACGAGAAGTTCTTCACCTGCGCCTACCACGGCTGGATCTTCGCCAACGACGGCAAGCTCACCCACGTCCCCGGCTACGAGGAGGCCTACTACGGCGAGCTGCACCGCGAGACGCACGCGCTGAAGAAAGCCCGCATAGACACCTACGCCGGCATCGTCTTCGCCACGTGGGACCAGCACGCGCCGTCGTTGGAGGAGTACCTGGGCGACGCCCGCTGGTATCTCGACACCGTCTTCAACCGCCTGGAGAGCGGCACCGAGGCCTATGGCCCCATCAAGTGGATGGAGCCGGTGAACTGGAAGACGCCGGTGGACAACTGCTCCGACAACTACCACGTGCCGTTGAGCCATGGCTCCAGCGCCGGCTTGGAAACGGCCTATCTGGGACGCCCGCGCACCACGCTCGACGAGCAGTTCAAGAGCCCCAGCAAGCACCTGTCGGTCAACGGCCACGCCATCACCTTCCGCATGTCGCAGCCGGGCGACGTGCGCCGCGCCCACGGCGTCACGAACGAGAACCTGCACCTGTTCGAGCAGTATTACAAGGAAACGCAGGCCGACGCGGAGCGCCACCTGGGCAAGTTTCGCGCGGGCCACGTCCAGCTCGCCAACCACAGCATCTACCCGAACGGCGTGCTGGGCTTCCGCCTGGCCCTGCCGCGCGGCCCCATGCTGACCGAGTTCTGGCACTTCGTCGTCGTCGAGAAGGCGATGCCGCGCGAGCTGAAGAAGGCCCTGGCGAACGGCTCCGTGTCGAACAACGGCCCGGCCGGCCTCTTCGAGCAGGACGACCTGGACAACTGGCGCCAGGTGACCGACGGCACGCGCACCCCCATGGGCCAATCGCTGCCGCAAGACCTGTCGATGGGCCTGAACCACTCCGGCCGCCACGACGAGTACGTCGGCGAGGTGTCGGAGCGCTACATCTCCGAGAGCAACCAGCGCAAGTTCTACCAGCGCTGGGAGGAGTTCATGAACGCCGAGGACTGGGGCGACATCGCGCTCCAGCCGCGCACCGCCAGCTACGAGGGCACGGCGACGATGAAGGGCTAGGCGGGCCAACGGACGGCGAAACCGACAACCACACGACGGCCCCGGCCCGGCAAATGGGCAAGGGCGGGCGCTTACAGGAGCAAAACGACATGGCAACGCTGACGACCAAGAGCAACATTCCCATCGACGTCACCGACGACGAGCTGAAGCTGTGGTTCCAGTTCCAAAAGTTCTACTCCCGCGAAGCGTGGGCGCTGGACCAGCGCCGCTACCACGACTGGCTGGAGATGTTCACCGAGGACACGCACTACTTCATGCCGCGCCGGAAGAACGTGCGGTTCAAGGAGCTGGACCGCGAGGTGACCGGCGAGGACGACCTGGCCGCCATCTTCGACGAGAACAAGACCATCATGCGTATCCGCGTCGAGCGGCTGGAGACGGGCACCGCCTGGGCCGAGGATCCGCCGTCGCGCACGCGCCACCTCATCACCAACCTCGAGGTGGAGCCGCGGGCCAACGGTGAAGTCAAGGCGCGCACCGCCTTCCTCGTCTACCGCTCGCACCTCGAAACCGAGGAGACGCTCTATGCCGGCGGCCGCGAGGACACGCTGCGGCACGTCGACGGCAAGTGGAAGATCGCGAAGCGCGTCGTCGTCCTCGACGCCAACGTGATCATGGCGAAGAACCTGAGCGTGTTCTTTTAGGCGCGCGGCCGATCGGCGGGAAAGGCAGGCCCCGGGACTTCCCGGGGCCTGTTTGCCGTCACTCGTCCAGGCGTCCCCAGCTCACGGCCCGCTCGATCCGCAGCGCGATCACCGGCAGCGACTCCAGCGCCATGTAGCGGTACGGCGCATACCGTTCGCGCAGCAGCCGCAGGGCCGCCGCGTGCTCGTCGCCGCCGTCGATCACCTCGGCGCGGCCGCGCAGCAGCACGTAGCCCAGGCGCGACCAGTCGTCGTCGTAACGGTCGGCCACCAACGCCGCGCGTGGGTTCGCCGCGATGTTCCGTAGCCGCCGCAGCCCGCGCGGGTCGCCCCGCTTCGGCTTCTCGTCCACCGCGATGTAGACGTTGGCGCCATCCAACGCGAAGCACACCGGCACCGCGTGCGGCGCGCCGTCGGCGCCGCCGGTCGCCAGGTGCGCCACGCGCCGCGTCAGCACGAACGCGCGCTGCGCCGCCGTGAGGAGGGGCGAGCCGGATGAGCCGTCGTTCACGCGCGCATGGTACGCGCCGCGCCGAAGCGGCGACAGTGGGCGGCCCACGGCGAGGGCGGGTCGCCCGCCCTGGCCCCTCCTACGCGGCCCTCGGCACCGGCCGGCGCGACAGGAACACGAGCAGCGCGCCGAACATGAGTGACACGCCGAAGCTGACGAACGCCAGCAGGTAGCTGCCGCCGTTGAGGTCGTAGAGCGCGCCCGCGATGGCGACGCCGAACGCGTTGAACGCCAGCCCCAGCGGCTCCGTGACGCCGCGTATCGAGCCGAGCGAGCCCCGGCCGAAGTAGTCGGCGTAGAGCACGGGATAGGCGGTGTACATCGCGCCGAGGGCCACGCCCTCGAAGAACACGTAGACGAACGCGATGAATGTCGGCGGGACGAAGGGCAGGCCGGCGGTCATCGCGCCGGAGGCCAGCACCACCAGCGCCGTCGTCGCGCGCGACGAGACGCGCGAGAGCATCCACGCCGCCACGATGCCGCCCGCCACCATGCCGACGGCCAGGCTGCCCAGCAGCACGCCCGCCATCGACGTCGCCATGCCGTTGCCCTGGAAATAGAGCCAGCGGTGCACGCCCAGCCCCGCGCCGGACGCGCCGATCGCCACCACCGCCACGAGCAGCAGCCAGAACACCGGCAGCCGCGACGCCTGCCGCAGCGTCCACGCCGGCTCGGCCACGACGGTCGTGTTGGCGCGCTCGCCCGCGACGGGCCTCGGTGTCGCGCCGTCGGGCAGCAGTCCGAACTCCTCCGGGCGGCGTCCCACGATGAGCCAGATGGGGAAGATGCTGAGGATGCAGACGATGATGCCCAGCGTCCACCAAGTGGCGCGCCAGCCGATGCCGACGATGATCAGCGATGCGAACGCGGGCCAGAAGCCGAGGCCGATGCGGTTGACGATGCCCGCCGTGGCGATGGCGAGCCCCCGCTTGCGAATGAACCAGTTGGAGACGACCGTGGGCCCCACCAGCTCCAGCACGCCGAGCATGAGCATGCGGCCGATGCCGAACAGGACGTAGAAGGCGAGGAAGCCGTTGACGAACCCCAGCCCGATGAGCGACAAGCCGATGGCGAGGCTGCCGCCGCCCAGCAGCAGGCGCCCGCCGCGACGGTCCACCCAGCGGCCCGCGATGGGCGGCGCGGCGACGGCGAAGAAGCTGGCGATGCCGATGGCCGTCGATATATGCGTGCGCGTCCAGCCGAGCTCGGCCGACATGGGAATCACGAACACGGTGAACGTGGACGCCGCCATGACGGCGCTGTTGAACAGCGCGGCGCCGGACGCCGCGAGAATGAGCCAGCCGTAGTAGATGTTGTGTCGCGCCGCCCAGCCGACCGGTGCGCGGACGGGCCGGGCGGGCAGCACATCGGGTTGCGTCACGGACGCGACTTTCATTCGAGCGATGGCCCCATCCGGGGCCGTCGTTGCGTGCAATCGATCGACGGACGGGCGACGGGACGGCCGCCGACACGCCATGACCATCGCCGGGCGACGGCCGCGCCGCGCGGATGCTTGCGCGGGCTAGGCGCCCCGGCGGCGAGCGATCGACGACGGGCGGCGCAGTCCATTGCGCCGCTGCGGCTTGGTCGCCAGCCGCTTCACGAACTCGCCGGTCGATTCCTGGTCCTTCGCCGCCTTCTCTTGCTTCGAGGCCTCGGCCATGGTCGGGTTCCTTTCGAAGAGACGGCGCGTTGGTCGCGCGCGTCACCATAGGTTAGCACAAACTCCGCGCGGCGGTCGCGGCCTTCCGGTGCCGGGCGGCGCGCTCCAGGGCGGCGCCGCCGCGCTAGAAGCCCAGGCTCTCCTTCACCAGCAGCAAGCGCGCGCGCCCCGGCGTGTTCTCGCGGTCGACGATGATCGTCTTGCCGATGAAGCTGCCGGGCAAGCCCGTCGCCTTCACCCGCGCGTCCTCCAGCGGCAGGGAATGCTCCCGCGCCCGGCGGAACGCATCGTCCAGCGTCGGCACGATCTTGTTCGTGCCCGCCACCAAGATCAGCCGCTCGGCGGTGCTCAGGTAGGCCGCCAAATTGCCGCCCGTGTGGCTCACCGCCACCAGCTGGCCCGCTTCGGTGATGGCGTGCACGCTGCCAATCCACAGCGGGCACACCAGCAGCGAGCGGCGCATCGCCGCGCGCTTCGCCATGTCAGCCTCCGCCAGCAGTGACGCGCGACGGTCGAAAATGCGGCCGGGGTGCTCCCGCAAATAGGAGACAAGGCCGATCTGCTCCAGCGTCCGCGACTGGCCCACGAACACGTCGGCGCCTTCCGGAATGACGCTCAACAGGTGCTCCAGCGCCTGCCGGCCCGTGTCGAACACCTGCGCGGCGATGTTGTTGGCGCTCGCCGCCGCGACGACCCGCGCCACCGCCTCGTCGCTCGCCGGCCGCGCGTAGTCCACCGTCGCGGTCGTTTGCTCGGCCATGGCTGCGCTCCACGCATCAAGGTGCCTGCAATGTAACACGGCCGCCCCCCGCGCCCATAATCGCGGCCGCGGCGCGGCTGGGGCTGGTACAATCGAACGACGATGTTACGTGTCTACCTCGCCCGCCACGGTCGCACCGAATGGAACGTCCAGGGCCGCGTGCAGGGTGGCGGACCGCTCGACGCCGCCGGACGGGCGCAGGCCGAGGCGCTCGCCCGGCGTCTGCGCGGCGAGCCGATCGACGCGGTCTACGCCAGCCCCACGCCGCGCGCGCGGCAGACGGCGCGGCCGGTCGCCAAGGCGCGCGGCATCATCGTTCACCAGAGCCGCTACCTGGTGGACCTGGACTATGGCAAGTACGGCTCCATGCACAAGGACGACGCCGTCCGCGACGACCCGGCGCTGTGGGAGCGTTGGCGCGTGGCGCCGCACACCGTCGTCTTCCCCGGCGGCGAGGGGCTGGCCGCGTTGCGGCTGCGGCTGCTCACCTGGCTGGAAGCGATGCACGGGAAGTGGCCGGGCGGCACCCTGTTCGCCGCCACCCATGATTCGCCCATTCGCACCGTCGTCACCATTGCCAGGGGGCTGGACGACAGCCACCACCACGACGAGGGCTTGCGCGCGGTGAACGGTGCGCTCACACTGATCGAGGTCGACGGACACGACATCCGGCTGATCGCGCACAACGACACGTCACACCTGCCCGGCGGCGACTAACGACCGTGCCAAACGACGACACGCCAGCGCCCAGGAAACGGCGCTCATCGGAGGTGCTGCGCCCGCGCTCGGTGCGCGGCCTCCGGCCGTGGTCGTCGGACGACGTCTTCGACCGCCTGGCCGCCTTCTATGGCGACCTGGAGCACCGCCCGCGCATCGATCCGACCTCCGAGCTCGTTTGGACGATCCTCTCGCAGCACACCTCGGACCTGAACGCCGACCGCGCCTACCGCGAGCTGCGCCGCCGCCTGCCAACCTGGCCCGACGTGCTGGCCGCCCCCACCGTCGAGGTGCGCGACGCCATCAAGCAGGGCGGGCTGGCGCAGCAGAAGGCGCCGCGCATTCAACGGGTGTTGGCCGAGATACGGCGCAAGCGCGGCGACCTCGACATCACGTTCCTGAAAGACCTGCCGCTGGTGGAGGCGAAGGCCTGGCTGCGCGAGCTGCCGGGCGTCGGCCCCAAGACGGCGGGCGTCGTGCTGTCGTTCGCCCTACAGATGCCGGCCATGGCCGTCGACACGCACATCCACCGCGTCAGCCGCCGCCTCGGCCTCATCGGCCCGAAGGTCACCGCCGACGAGGCGCACGACGTGCTGGAGTGCTCCATCGCGCCCGAGCGCGTGTTCCTGTTCCACGTCTACCTCATCACCCACGGACGCCGCGTGTGCGATGCCCGCAAGCCGCTGTGCGCCAAGTGCGTGCTGCTGGAGCGTTGCCCCGCCGGCGCCGCGCTCGCCACGGAGGGTGACACCCGCCTGCCCGTGGCCGAGCTCGCCATGAAGCCGCTATGAGCAAGCAGCAGCCGCATCCGGAGCCCCACGTCCGCGAGGCCATCGCCGCGTTGTCGCGCATGCTCTGCGCCGAGCACCGCATCGAGCCGGAGCCGCGCATCGAATGGTCGACCCGCATGCGAAACATGCTGGGCAAGGCCTATGGCCGCGAGAACCTGATTCGCCTGAGCGCGTGGCTGAACGAGGAGCAGTCCGCCGACACGCTGCGCCACGAGCTGGCCCACATCGCCGTTTGGCACGAGGAGCACCAGGCGCGGCGCGACGCGCGCGTCGCCAGCCGCATGCCCGGCGCGCCCGCGAACGTCCACGTCGTCGACGTGCGCGCGCACGGCCGCTTCGACGACGCGCCCCACGGCGACAACTGGAAGCGTTGGGCCGAGCGCCTGGGCGCCGTGCCCAAGGCCACGTCGAAGGCGCCGCCGCTGCTGGCTCCCCAACGCGAGCCGAAGGGCATGCGCCACGGCCTGGAATGCCCCAACTGCGGCATGCGGCTCGTGCGGGCGCGGTTGGCGCGGGGGCTCTACCACACCGCCTGCGGGCCCCAGCGGGGCATGCTGCGCCGCGTGCTGCACGACACCGCCGCCAACGTCATTGCCTGGGTCAGCCACGGCGGCGAGCAGCTGCGCCTGTTCCGCGGGTAGGGGCGGGCCATGAGCGCCACCCGCATCCACATCGGCGGGCGCGCGCTCATCGTGCGCGACGGCAAGGTGCTGCTGGTGCGCCAGGGCATGCACCGCGGCGAGCCGTTCTGGGCCATGCCCGGCGGCGGAGTCGAGGGCCTCGAGACGCTCACGGACTGCGTGCGCCGCGAGGCGCTGCAGGAGACGGGCCTCGCCGTCTACGTGGATGGCATGGAACACGATTTCATGGCACGCGTAGCGCCGTCGCCGAGGGGATGTGGTTCAGGGCCACTAGCACCCAATCGAGCCATCGGACGGCACCATCTGCGAACAGATGCAGGCGATGCGTGACCTTGAAACGGGCCAATCAGCGCGACTGGTCGCGGGCGGCTTCGCATTCCGTTATAAGTGCATAAGTATCCGAGGCTGAATAAAATGCTGCGTGGCCGCACCTCGCACAACGCGGTGGATCTTCCGTTTCAGATTCGAGACTGCGAGAGATGGGACTGTTGCGGCTGACCGACCGAGTTACGGATAACCGATCCAACCTGTGCCTGCTTCCGTCGCGAGCACCGCCCGTTCGGGTGTTTAGCATGAGGCCAGTATGAGAAATAGCGACGCCGACGCACTATGGCGCATCTATGAGGAGTCAGGTGCCCAAGTGCGGAATATGAATGCACTTCGAAACACATACTTGAGTGTATTCATCGCCGGAGTTGCTGCCTTTTTAGGGTTGCTTACACGCTCGGATGACCAGATGACGCAGTCATCGCGGTGGATATGGCTGGCTCCAACTTGGTTCAGTGTGATTGGGATTGGCATAGTTGTCATCACATGGCCGTACATTCAGCGGGCCTTAACGCGGCAAAGAATTATTACTCAGCGACTGTTACCACAGAACTGGCTAAGTGATCTTGAAATAGCGCCATTGGACACTAGGTCGTGGTGTGTCCGTATGTTCACCGGCCGTTGGTGGTTGGCGCGAAGATTGGATTTGTTCGAGATTACAGTGTACGTGTTGTTTGGAGTTGCGGGCGTAGCATTCGCTTTTTTCGGTGATCCATTCGGGCTCACCGGGTAGGCCCCATAGAACCTAACCATCAGACGCAACCAGAATTACGAGTTCCGCTGGGTCGACGAGGCCGCGATGCAGTCGCTGCCCATCTATCCGGTCGAGCTCAAGCGGCTGCTGTGGCGCGACCTGGAAGCCGGCTTTCCGGCCATGCGCTGCCTCGGCACCGTGGAGATGTGACCCGGCCGCTCGCGGCGCGGGCCGCCGGCCGCGAAGGCGCCACGTCCCCCACGCCGAGCGCGCCGCCCGCGCTATCATGCGCCCATGCAGCACACCTGCCCCGTCTGCGGTTACGCGAAACTACGCCAGCCGCCGCGCGACGCGGCCAACAACCCGTCGATGGCCGAGTGCCCGTCGTGCGCGTTCACCTTCGGCGTGACCGACGACCGCCACGGCCAGTCGTACGATGCCTGGCGCCGCCTCTGGATCGACGCCGGCATGCTATGGGCCGAGGACCCCGACCACCCGCCCTTCGATTGGAACCCGCCGCGCCAGTTGCAGGCCGCCGGCCTCGCCACGCCCGTTCCGTGGCCTGAACCGGCGCTCCTGCCGTTGGACGCCGCGTGCGCCGCCGCGTGGCCGGCCCTGGCCGACATCGACGAGGAGGCGCGCCGCGATGCCGCCACGGAGGTCGGCCGGGGCTGGCTCGGCACGCGGGACCCCACCGTCGCCAGGCGCCTCGCCGTCATCGTGCTCGACCGCTGGCAAGGGCTGCTCGTGCGCTCCACCGCCTACAAGGCGCTGCTCGACGTGCTCGGCTACCCGCGCTCCCATCCCAAGCGCTATTTCGATTTCTTCGGCCCCATGGACGCCATTCCTATCGACACCGCCAACGACACGATCACCGGCGTCGATTGGCGGCTGCTGGAGCGCGCCGCCGACGGCGACGCGCCGGAGGCCGAGCGGTGACGGCCCCGCGACGATGCGGGGCGCTTGGGCCCGGTGCTAAAATCGCCGCGCCGCGACCACCACGGACGGAGGAGGCGAGATGGCAGCGTCACCGCGACAGGACCGCATCGCCACCCTGATCGACCACTTCAACAACCGCCGCTTCGCCGACTATGCCGAGGGGTTCCACGAGTGTGCCGTGATCGAGTACCCGCAATCCGGCGAGCGCGTCCACGGGCGCCAGCGTATCCAGGCCATGCTCACCGCGTTCGCGGCCCCACCGACGTTCCACGCCTGGCGCATCGACGGCGGCGGCGATCTCGTCATGCTGCACGCGGCGGCCCACTACCCGGGCCCGGAACCCCTGTTCGCCGTGATCGAGTTCCAGTTCGACGGGGCGCTGGTCGCGCGCGAAACGGCGTACTTCGCCTCGTCGTTCCCCGCGCCCGACTGGCGCCGGCCGTTCGTGGAGGTCCGCGGCTTCGTCTGATGCGGCGCCGGGGCGCGCGAGCGTCGCGCCATGGCCTTCCGCGGTGAGGCCCAAGCGTCCGCGAGGGCGTAAAATGCCGCCTGGCGCCGAGCGCGCCGCCGTGGTGGACGCTTTCGGGAGCGATTGCCCGCGGCAGCCCGGCGGAGTCGGAGATCGAGGGTGGCGGACTTGCCCGCGCTGCGGTCGCCGCTTTGCCCGCCGCGACCAACGATATGGCTGCGCGAGGGGACGATGGACGCGCTGTTTGCCGGCTCTCCGCGGGCGCTGGCACTTGCCCGCCGCGTGCGCGGCGCGGTCGAGCGCATGGGTGGCGTGGAGGCGGCCGTCACCAAGAGCCAAGTGGCATTGCGAGCAGCCGGCGGCGGCGGTTTCTGCTGGCTATGGCGGCCGCCGAAGGGAGTGCGCGGCGTGCCCGATGACGGCATCGTGGTGAGCTTCGGGCTGCGCCACCGGGTCGAGTCGCCGCGCATCAAGCAGGTCGTGGAGCCGCGGCTGGGTCGCTTTATCCACCACCTCGTGGTGATGGAGCCGCGCGCGTGCGACGAACAGCTGCTAGGGTGGCTCGCGATGGCGCTCGATGAGGCGCGAGCGGCCGCGAGGCCGTAAAATGCGGCGTGGCCGCCTGGCTTCCCGGCGGCGGACCCACGCGCGAGGTATGAGCCCCTCATGCGACTACTCGAAGGCCTGCGGATCGTGGACTTGACGACGATGATCTCCGGGCCCTATTGCACGCTGCTGCTGGCCGACAACGGCGCCGAGGTCATCAAGATCGAATCGCCCGACGGCGGCGACATCACGCGCTCGATCCAGGCCGACGACCCGCGCTATCACGACCGCGGCATCTCGTCCTACTTCCTCACCGTCGGCCGCAACAAGCGCAGCGTCGTGCTCGACCTCCGCAGCGAGGACGGCCGCGCCGTGCTGCACGACCTCGCGCGCGTGTCCGACGTCATCGTCGATAACTACCGCCCCGGCGTGCTGGAACGTCTCGGCGCCGACCATGCCACGCTCAAGCGGATCAACCCGCGCATAATCGCCTGCTCCGTCACCGGCTACGGCCTCACCGGGCCCGGCCGCGACCGCGCCGCCTACGACGCCTGCATCCAAGCCTACGCCGGCGTCATGACCATCACCGGCGACGACGGCACCGACCCCATGCGCGCGGGATTGCCCTACGCCGACCTGTGCGGCGGCATGATGGCCGCCATCGCCATCCTCGGCGCCGTGCGGCGGCGCGAGCGCACCGGCGAGGGCGCCCACATCGACATCTCGATGCTCGACACCCAGCTGTCGATGTGGACCTACATGGCGACGATGAACTGGATGTCGCCCGGCAACCCATTCCCCCGGCTCGGCAACCAGCACCCCTCGCACGTGCCGTACAATGGCTACCGCACCGGCGACGGCAAGTATCTGTTCATCGCCATCAATCCCGACGCTCACTGGCGGCAGCTCGTCGATGCCGTCGCCTCGGTCGCGCTGGCGGGCGACGCGGCGGAGGCCGCCCAACGCCTGCGCGACGAGCGGTTCGCGCGCCGCAAGGGCCGCTGGGCCGGCCGCGACGAAATCAACGCGCTGATGAGCGCCGTCATGGCGGGGCGCTCCCGTGGCGACTGGCTGGACGCGCTGCTCACGCGCGGCATTCCTTGCGCGCCCGTAAACGGCGTCCAAGAGGCGTTCGACGATCCCCAGGCGCGCGCCCGCGACATGCTGGTCGAGGTGCCGCACCCGCTGGGCGGCACGCTGTTCGAGCCCGGCAACCCCATCAAGGTGTCGGACGCCGGCCCCGACACGTTCGCGCCGCCGCCGCTGCTGGGCCAGCACACCGTGGAGGTGCTCGCCGGCGTGCTCGGCTACGACGGCGCGCGCATCGACGCCCTGCTCCAGTCCAAGGCCGCGCGGACGGCGACCCCCTGAGCGCGGGCCCCTTGCCCCGCGCCCGCCGGTGGGAGAGGTGGCCGGGGCCGGCGAGGACGGGCGCCAGCCCCGTGCAGGCGCGGGCCACCCATTCGACACCGAGGGCGACGCACCATGACGCACGCATCGACCGAAACGATCAACTCCATTCGCGCCGCGGTCCGCCAGGTGTGCAAGGGCTACCCCGGCTCCTACTGGCAAGACCTCGACCAGCGCCGGGCCTATCCCGATGCGTTCGTCGACGAGCTCACCAAGCTCGGCTGGCTGGCGGCGCTCATTCCCGAGCAGTACGGCGGCGGCGGCATGGGCATCACCGAGGCGAGCGTCATCCTGGAGGAGATCAACTACTCCGGCGGCAACGGCGGGCCGTGCCACGCCCAGATGTATACGATGGGCATTGTGCTGCGGCACGGCAGCGAGGAGCAGAAGCGGCGCTACCTGCCCAAGATCGCCGGCGGCGAGCTGCGGCTTCAGGCGTTCGGCGTCACCGAGCCCAACGCCGGCTCCGAGACGACGCGCATCGAGACGACCGCCGTGCGGAAGCATGACCGCTACGTGATCAACGGCCAGAAGATATTCATTTCGCGCGTGCTGCAGTCCGACCTCATGGTCCTGCTGGCGCGCACGATGCCCTACGACGAGCTGACCGACAAGACGCGCGGGCTGTCGGCGTTCATCGTCGATCTGCGCGAGGCGGGACCTCGCGTGCAGGCGCACCCGCTCCGCACGATGATCAACCACCACACCAACGTCGTCTTCTTCGACAACCTGGAGGTGCCCGCCGAGAACCTCATCGGCGAGGAGGGCCAAGGGTTCCGGTACATCATCGACTCGTGGAACGCCGAGCGCATCCTGCTCGCGGCGGAGGCCATCGGCGACGCGCGTTGGTTCATCGACAAGGCCGTCGACTACAGCAAGCAGCGCGTGCTGTTCGGCAAGCCCATCGGCGCGAACCAGGGCGTGCAGTTCCCCATCGCCCGCGCCTACGCCCGCATGCGCGCCGCCGACCTCGTGCGCTTCGATGCCGCCGCCAAGTTCGACCGCGGCGAGCGGTGCGGCGCCGAGGCCAACATGGCGAAGCTGCTCTCGTCCGAGGCGTCGTGGGAGGCCGCGAACGTGTGCATGGACACGCACGGGGGCTACGGCCTCGCGTCCGACAACGACATCGAGCGCAAGTTCCGCGAGACGCGCCTGTTCACCATCGCGCCGGTGAACAACAACCTCGTGCTCGCCTACCTGGGGCGGAACGTCCTGGGGATGCCGAGGTCGTACTGACATGGAAACCGCCAACCCGTTCGCCGGGCGCTCGCTGCTGTTCGTGCCGGCGCACCGCCGGCGCATGGTCGAGAAGGCCGCGTCGCTGCCTGCCGATGCCATCGTCTTCGAGCTGGAGGATGGCGTGCCGGCGGACGAAAAGCCCGCCGCGCGAGCCGCCCTCGCGGCCCTGCTGGACGCGCCAGCGGCCAACCCGCGCCAAACGGTCCTCGCGCGGGTGAACGGCACCCGCCAGCCGGAGCTGCTGCGCGCCGACCTCGATGCCGTCGTCCGGCCGGGGCTGCGCGGCATCATGGTGCCCAAGGTGGATGGCGTCGAGGACCTGGGCGCCGTCGAGGGGCGCTTGCTTGAGCTGGAGTCGCGGCGCGGCCTGCCGCCCGGCGGCATCGGCCTGCTGCCCATCGTCGAGAGCCCTATCGCCCTGTTGCGCGCCCACGAGATCGCCACCTACAGCCGCCGCGCCATCGCGCTGGTGTTCGGCGGCGAGGACTTCGCCCGCGAAATGGGGCTGCCGCTCGTGCGCGAGGCGGAGGCGCTCGACCTGCTCTACCCACGCTCGGCGCTCGCGGTCGCCGCGGCGGCGGCCGGCCTGCCC
>VGZX01000050.1 GCA_016872415.1 SAR202 cluster bacterium
CGTGAGGCGTGGCAGCACGCGCTCGCGGTCGTCCTCGTCGTCGCCGGCGGTCTCGCCGTCGTCCTTCGCCTCGATATACAGCGTGCGGAACCCAGCGAACTTGATCACCGCGCCGGTCGCCCGGAACGTATAGACCGTGCCGCTCTTGCCCGTCGTCTGCACCTCGACTTGGGTCGAATCGAGTATGGCATCGGCCATCTGGCTCGCCAGCATGCGCTTCCAGATCAGATCGTAGAGCCGGTAGTGGTCTGGGCTCAGATATTGGCGGATCGATTCCGGCGCGCGGCGCACACTGGTCGGGCGGATGGCCTCGTGGGCCTCCTGCGCGACCTTCGACTTCGACGTGTAACGCCGCCAACCGCTTGTGTAGTCCTTGCCGAAACGCTCGCGAATGTAGGCCTCGGCCTCGCGCATCGCTGTCTCCGACAGCACCGGCGAGTCGGTACGCATGTAGGTGATGAGCCCCACGGAGCCCTCGGCGCCGATCGCCATGCCTTCGTAGAGCTGCTGCGCCACCGACATCGTCTTCCGCGCGGAGAAGCGCAGCTGCCGCGACGCCTCCTGTTGCAGCGTGCTCGTGATGAACGGAGGGGCGGGGCGGCGGCGCACCTCGCGCATCGTCACGCCGCTCACGGCGTAGCGCGCGTTCTCGATGTCCGCCAGAATGCGCTCGACGGTCGGACTGTCCGGCAGCTCCACCTTCTTCTTATCGGCCGTGACGCTGTGCAGCGCCGCGACAAACGAGTTGCCGGTCTCCGGCTTCAGCGTCGCCTCCAGCGACCAATACTCGACCGGCTTGAACGCGTCGATGCTCCGGTCGCGCTCCACCACCAGACGCAACGCCACCGACTGCACGCGGCCGGCCGACAGGCCCCGCTGCACCTTGCGCCACAGCAGCGGGCTCAACTGATAGCCGACCAGCCGATCGAGTATGCGGCGCGCCTGCTGGGCGTTCACCAGCCGCATGTCGATCGCGCGCTCGTTGGCGAACGCCTCGCGGACGGCATCCGGCGTGATCTCGTGGAACACGACGCGCTTCACCGGCTTGTGACCTCGGTCCCATCCGGCGGCGGTGTTGAGGTGCCACGAGATCGCCTCGCCCTCGCGGTCGGGGTCGGTCGCGAGGTAAATCGCGTCGGCCTTTTCCCCCGCCTCCTTGAGATCGGCGATCACCTTCTTCTTCTCGGCCATCACCGCGTATTGCGGCTCGAACTCGTGCTCGATGTCGACGCCGAGCTTGCCCTGCGGCAGATCGCGCACATGGCCCATCGACGCCTTCACCGTGTACCCACGACCGAGGAAACGGCTGATCGTGGCCGCCTTGGCCGGCGACTCGACGACGACGAGGCGTCGCCCGCCGGGCGACGCGCCATTGCCGTTGACGGCGGCGTCGGCCGCCAACGTGGCTCCTTTCGATTTCGCGGTCCTGGCCGGTTTAATGGTCTTGGCTGGCTTCGCGGCCTTCACCGTGCTCTTCTTGCGAGTCGGCGCGGCCGGCTTCGCGGTTGCCGTTTTAGGTTTGATCGCCATATCCCTCGTGTCGGGCCATCAAAATGGGCCTCCCAAGCATTGTCTACGCATTAGAGGAGGCAGTGTATATCGTCGATGCTTCTCGCGCCCGGACGTAGGACGTTCTATCAACGGATTTTGCAAGTCCCTTCAGCTCGAGTGCCACGAGCGCGCTCACGGCCTTGCCGGCGGGAAGCCCCGCGCGCCGCGCGAGCTCGTCCGCGTGCGTGGGCTCGCTCGTCAAGGCGTCCAGCACGGCCAATTCGGCACCCTCCGCTGGCTCGCGCAGGCCGGGCAGCCTAGCCTGCTGCTCCGCCGTCAACAGCCGCAGCTCATCGAGGACGTCCTCCACGCGGGTCACCAGCATCGCCCCTTCGCGAATCAGCGCATTCGTCGCGGTGCTCGCCGGCGAATAAATG
Source organism: SAR202 cluster bacterium (assembly GCA_016872415.1). Lineage (GTDB taxonomy): Bacteria > Chloroflexota > Dehalococcoidia > Lucifugimonadales > Australimonadaceae > VGZX01. The sequence continues at coordinate 1,929 of VGZX01000050.1, forward strand.
CTGCCCGGCACGCAGAACACGTCCCGGCCCTGCTCCAACGCCGCCCGCACGGTGATGAGCGCCCCGCTATCGTCGCCCGCCTCCACCACCAGCATCCCCAGCGATAGGCCGCTGAGGATCCGGTTCCTGCGCGGGAAGAAGCACGCGTCGGGCTCCGTGCCCAACGGATGCTCCGAGATCACCGCGCCTTTCGCCGCGATCTCCTCGGCCAGGCCGCGGTGCTCCGGCGGGTAGATGACGTCCGGCCCGCTGCCCATCACGGCCACCGTGCGCCCGCCCGCCTCCAACGCCGCCCGGTGCGCGATGCCGTCGATGCCGCGCGCCAATCCGCTCACGACGGTCACCCCATTGCAGGCCAAGGCGCCCGCTAAGTCGGCGGCGGCCTGGCGCCCATAGGCCGTCGGCTTGCGCGTGCCGACCACGGCCACCGCCCGCTCATCCTGACTCGATAGCCCGCCACGCATGAACAGCACCGGCGGCCAGTCGCCGATGGTTTGCAGGAGCGCCGGATACTCCGGGTCGTGGCGCGTGATCGCGCGTATGCCCGCGCTCTCCACCGCGCGCAGCTCCGCCATCGGATCGACCGTCTCTCGCGTCGTGTCGATGCTTTTCACCGTTTTAGCGTCGAGCCCGGCCGCGCGCAGCTCGTTCGCCGTCGCTCGCCATGCGGCGGCCAGGTCGCCGAAAAGCTCCTCCAGCAGCGGCAGCCGCACGCGGCCAACCAGCGGCACGCGCGTGAACGCCAGCCAGTAGGGCAGGTGCCCCGGCTCGTAGCTCAACGGTGGCCTCCATTCGCGCCTTCGACTCGCTCGCGGAACTCCCGCAGCCAGCCCGGCGACATGCATTGGATCATCAGGGCCCGCTCCGCCGCCTCCACATCGCCCTTGTCGAAGTAGCGAAGACGGCTGACACCGGCCACGGTCAGCCCCGCGGGATGCCGCTCGACGATCTCTACCGTATCGCCTTCGCGAATGGCGCCCTCACGCAGTACACGCAGATAGAAGCCGACGCGGCCGCTCCCCAGAAAGCGCTTGGGGAACGCCGGCAGACCCATGCGGATGCCGAGCTTGAAGCACGGCGGGCGCGGCTGCGTCACCTGCGTTAGCGCCTCGCCAACGCGCAACACGTCTCCGAGGCGAATCGTGTCCGATGTCGCGCCGTCGATGGTGAGGTTCTCGCCAAACTGGCCGCCCCGGTCGAGCGGGCGGTTGAGCTCGGTTGCCCAATGCTCGCAGTCCTGCGAGGCATACGCGTAGAGCGCGCGGTAGGGGCCACCGTGATAGCGCAGGTCCGCCTGGCCGTCGCCGTCCAGCCCGCGCTCGCGCGCCATCACGGCGCCGCTCACCGGCCTCTTGAATATGCCGGTATGAATCATCCGGCCACGCGCGCGAACGTTCTCGGGAAACCCGACGTTGAGTGATAACAGTCGCATCGTTTACCGGCCCTCGCCCCGCGAGCGGTCACCGCGTCCGCCACGCGCGATCGCCCTCGCCTCGGTTTGCAGCGCCACCGCCGACAGGAGCAGGTCGGTCAGCGCGTCCTGTCGCTCGGCCACCTGCCCGATACCATCGTAACCGACGTAGCGCGCACACCGCGGCTGTTTCGCCACCGTGCCGAACAGCCCGCTCGGGTCGGCCAGCAGGGAGCCGTACTCGAGAACGACGGTGCACCGGTCGCCACCGGGAAAAATCGCGGCGAAATAGCCGGCGGCGGGATGCGCGTAACCGATGGCCTTCCATCCGGGGTACGGCCGTTCGACGGCTTCGGGCACGGCCCGCCGAATCGACGCGCGCAACGCCTCGGCCAGCGCCACCACCGGCCCGGCGAATGGCGCCAGAATGTCCGCCACGGTGGCCCTAGTCGTCCGCGCCATGCGCCGGCACTCCTTTTGCCACCGGTCGCGCGATGGCCTCTTCGATCGTGTCCAGCATTCCCTGCCAGCGCGCGCATCGCCTCACGTTCGGCCGCGTCGGCAAGGTTCTCCAAGTGGAAGCGCACCGACGCCCGATCGCCGGCCGGCATCACGTACAATTGGATCGTGATGGGCTTGACCGCACTGCCGGTCGCCGTGTGAGCCGCAGCTTGCGCCCCGGCTCCACCGGCCGTACCTCCCCCTCGGTCAGGTCCGCCGTCACGTAACGCCGTCCCTTCTCCAACGGCAACGCCTTCGTATCGCCCAACCACGCTCGAAGCCCCTGTCGGCTCACCAGGAAGGCCCACGCCGCATCCGGCGTGACGTTCAGCGTGCGTGTCGCTCCAAGCTGGAAGCCACCCGCCGAGCTCTCGCCGTGGACGCGGAGCCCGCGCGCCTTCTCGTACTCCACCGTCACGCTCTGGCGCCACCAGCCGCTGTCGATCAAGCCCTGGTCGTGGAGCCACTGCGCGGTGCGCTTGTGCAGCCATCCGCGGGCGCCGGCGGCATCGAGCAGCGCGAACCAATCAGTCCGCGTCTTGCCGGTGGTCTTGCAGACGGACTCCTCGGACATGCGTTTAGGTCGCGTCGTCATCGCTCCACCGCATCCGGGCCTTCGAGCGGGGATGATAGGAGGCGCGTCCTCGTTGCGAAAGGGGCGGTTGTCCGGCCCGGCGTTTGCGTGCGGCAACCCGTCGCCTTCGAGGTCGTGGACGCCCAGCGGCGATCGCGGCGTAACTGGCGGAGAGGGCGGGATTCGAACCCGCGAGTAGCTTGTGACCACTACACGCTTTCCAGGCGTGCCCGATAGACCGCTCTGGCACCTCTCCGTATAAGGAACGGTCCTCCGCCTGGAGGACGGCGGCGGGCGAACGGCACCGCCGGAAACGATCGGTGTGTGGCGGAGAGAGTGGGATTCGAACCCACGGTACCGGAAAACCGGTACAACGGTTTTCGAGACCGCCGCCTTCAACCGCTCAGCCATCTCTCCGAGACTCATGGATTATATCAGCGCATCCGCCGCCTCACCAGGCCACGCCGGGCCGGCGATGGGCCGGCCGCCCGCGCGCGCCAGATTCACCCGAGCGTCCGCCGCGCGGCCGGCGGTGCCCCTCCAACCGCCTTCCGCCTTGACATCCACGACGCCTTCCACGTACCATGCGCTTGCCATGAATGGCGTATTGATCGGCAAAACGGTGGCGTGACGTTCGACGGAATCCTCTACCGGACGGGCTAGCCACCGCTTTTTGTTTTCTCTCGGGAGCAAATGCACTATTCATAGGTCACGCATGCAGAGTTGGGCGGCCATCGTGATGGCGGCGGGCAGGGGAACGCGGATGCGCTCCCGCATGCCCAAGGTGCTGCACCCCGTCGCGGGAGCCCCCCTGTTACAATACGTGCTGACGGCCGTCCGTCACACTCGGCCGACGCGCGCGCTCGTTGTTGCCTCCCCCCTCAACCGGTCCGCCATCGTGAGCGTCGCCGGTCCTGACGTGCAGTCCGTCGACCAAGACGAGCAGTTGGGCACCGGCCACGCGCTGGCCGTCGCGCTGCCGGAGGTGCCCTTCTCGGCGACCGATATCCTGCTCGCGAACGGCGACATCCCGCTCATTCGCGGCGAGACCATCCGCGCCCTCGCCGCGCTCCACCTCGAACGCAAGGCCACCGTATCGGTGCTGACCGCCCACCTGCCGCCAGCCCAAGCGGCCGACCTCGGCAGAATCGAGCGCGGCGCCCGCGACAAGGTAATCGCGATCGTGGAGGCGCGCGAGGCGCACACCGCGGCAAAGCCAACCGTCGAGATCAACGTCGGCGTCTACGCCTTCAACGCCGCATGGCTTCGTAAGGCCATCGAAACGCTGCTGCCGCATGAATCGGGCGAGCTCTACGTCACCGACCTGGTCGCGAAGGCCGTCTCCCAAGGAAAGCGTGTGGAGGCGCTGGCCCTCGACGACCCGAGTGAGGCGCTTGGCGTGAACACCCGTTCACAACTCGCGCAGGCCGAATGGACGGCGCAGCGCCGGCTGCGCGAGCACTGGATGGAGCAGGGCGTCACGATGATCGATCCCAACACCATCTACCTCGACTTGACCGTCGACCTGGCGCCGGACGTCGTCTTACACCCGAACTGCGCCTTGCGCGGCGGCACGCGTATCGCGGCCGGCGCCATCATCGGCCCGAACGCCACGGTGACTGACTCCGTCATCGGCAAGGACGCGCGCGTGCACGCCGCCATCGTCGATGGCTCGACGCTCGCCGAGCGGGCGCATGTCGGCCCGTTCAGCCACCTACGCGCGGGCACGCACCTCGAGCGCGAGGCCTATGTCGGCAGCCACGCCGAGGTGAAAAACAGCCGCATCGGCCCGGGCACGCACGTCGGCCACTTCTCCTATGTCGGCGATGCCGACCTCGGCGCCAATGTCAACATTGGCGCCGGCACCGTGACGTGCAACTACGACGGCAAGCAGAAGCACCGGACGATCATCGGCGACGGGGCCCTCATCGGCAGCGATTCGCTGCTGGTCGCGCCCGTCACCATCGGCGCGGGGGCGGTCACCGGCGCCGGGTCCGTCGTCACGCGCGATGTCGCGCCGGGCGAGCTGGTGGCGGGCGTGCCGGCACGTCCATTGCGACGCGGCGTGCCCGACGTCGAACCGGCGATACCGGGCGAAGAGAGGCGGCATGTGGGATAACACCGACATTTTCGGGGCGGTGTTGCTTTTCTTCTCCGCCGTCGCGTTTCTGGCGCTACACGCGGCCGAGGCGGCATTGCCGCTGCTGCGGCGTGGCATCGTTCGCGAGTCGCTGCCGGAAAAGGGCGTGCGCGCCGCCGCCGTGCGCCTCCTGCGCCAGAAACGCGGCGCCTACGAGGACGTGATCTGGCTGCTGGTGCTCATCAGCGTCGCCACCACCACCGGGCTCACCATCGGCCTCACCCTCGGCTCGCTCACGTCGTCGTGGATCGGAGCCGTGCTCGCCCTCTTCTTCGTCTGGTTGGTGCTGCTCCTCGCCGTGCCGGTCGTCGAGCGCCTCGTCCGCGTCATGGGCATCCGCGCCCTCGTCACGTTCGGCGTCATCGTGCAGATCGGCCTGTGGCCGCTGCTCCCGCTGCGCTACCTCAGCCAGTCCGGCTTGCGGCTCGCCGGTCGCTCGGCCGAGGCCCTTCCACCGGCCCCCCAAGCCCCCGCCGGGCAGGCCGAGAGCCACCAGCAGGACGAGGAAGTGCCCATCGAGCAAGAGATCGCCGAGAACCCCCTCGGCGAGCGCGAGCAGGAAATGGTGCGCGGCATCCTCGACCTTGAGGAGACGACCGTCCGCGAGGTGATGGTGCCGCGCGTGGACGTGGCCGCCCTCGACGTCAACACGCCCCTGCGCGACGCGGTGCGCCGCGTCACCGAGGCCAAGCACAGCAGGTTGCCCGTCTACCAGGATTCGGCCGACAACATCGTCGGCGTGCTTTACACGCGCGACCTGCTCGACGCGCTCGCGAAAAACGGCAACCAGCCGGCCACCATCCGCGAGGTGATGCGCCCGGCGTTCTTCGTCCCCGAATCCAAGCGGCTCGATGCCATGCTCGACGAGTTCCAAGAGAAGCGGTACACCATCGCGATCGTCGTTGACGAATACGGCGGCGTCGCCGGCATTGTCTCGATGGAAGACGTGCTCGAGGAGATCGTCGGCGACATCGAGGACGAGTTCGACGTGCGCGAGGTCGACATCGAGCGCAATGCCGACGGCTCGGCGCTCGTCGACGCCCGCATCCCCATCGAGGACTTCAACGAGGAGTTCGGCGCCAACATCAACGCCGAGGGCTTCGACACGCTTGGCGGCTACCTCAACCGTCAGCTTGGCCGCATCCCAATCACCGGCGACGCCGTCGTCTCCGACAACCTCCGCCTCCAGGTGGAGTCGACCGTCGGCCGCCGCGTGAAAACGGTGCGCGTCGCCCGGGTGGCCTCGCCAGACGTGGCCCAGCAGCCCCTCGACGTGCCCATCGAAAAGAGCCAAACGGCCTCCTAACCGCGCCTCGCCGTTATATACTGGATTCCATCGCGTCCCCGTAGCTCAGCGGATAGAGCACCGGCCTCCGGAGCCGGGTGCGAGAGTTCGATTCTCTCCGGGGACGCCACTCTGCCTCGCCTGCCTCGCCTACCTCGCTGCGCGCGCGGCGCCCCACGCCGTGCCGTGGCTGTCATCGGCCGCGGCGCGACGCGTCGGTCATTCCCCTTGCGCGGCCCCACGACCCTGCCATGATCGACGCATCGGCGTGCCCACGCCGGGAACACGGGGAATACCGTTTCGCCGCCGCCGGCTGCCCTTATACTCCGAGGTGCGTCACCCTCGCTCGTGCTCGGTGGAAAGCCGTGCGTGGGCCTTAATCCTCTACAGGAGCACGAGGCATGACCAGTGCCAACGACTCCCTGGCGGACGTGATAGTGCTCGGTGTTGGGACCTGCGAGGAGGACCTCTCGCTGCGGCTGCTGGATGCCGGCCTGCGCGTCGTCGGCATGAGGCATCCCTCGTCGGGGGAGAGCGCCCGTATTGGGCGTGCCTGCCGTAGAAAATGATGATTCGGGCGGCGAACACCCTTCAGGAAGCGCGCCGGGTGGCCGGCATGGCGGGCCAGGCGGACGTGCGGCCCGATTGGTCGCCGGTCGCCGCGCGCGTGCGCGCCGAGGCCACCGGCGGGTGGGACGACTCGGTAGCCGTCGAACGGTTCCAGCGTTGCGGCGGCCGCCTCGTCCACGGGCGCGGCGTGCTAACGGGGCCTCGCACCGTGCGCGTCGGCGCCGAGAGCTTCACGGCGAGGCGGGGCATCGTCATTGCGACAGGGTCTCAGCCGTCGATTCCGAGAATCCCAGGGCTCGACGAGGTGGCCTTTTGGACCACGCATGACGTGATCCGGGCGGAGCGCCTCCCCGATTCATTGCTGGTGCTCGGCGGCGGCCCCATCGGCTGCGAGCTGGGCCAGGTCCTTGCGCGGTTCGGCGTGCGGGTCACGGTGATCGAGGCCTCCGACCTCCTGTTGCCCGCCGAGGACCCGGAGGCATCGTGGGTGGTCCAGGCCGCGTTCGAGGCCGAGGGTATTCAGGTCAGGACCGGCGCCGCCGTGCAACGGGTCAGGGCCGAGGGCGATGCCATCGCCGTCACCCTCGCGGGAGGCGCCGAACTCTCGGGCAGCCGGCTGCTGGTCGCCACGGGCCGCCGGGTGGACCTGACGCAACTTGGCCTCGAATCCGCCGGCCTCGGCGGCGGCAGATACATCGAGGTCGACGAGCGTCTGCGCGCCGCCGGCGGCATTTGGGCGATGGGAGACGTGACCGGCAAGGCGATATTCACGCACGTCGCCCTCTACCAGTCGGAGATCGTGTCGGCCGACATCCTCGGAGAACACCATCCGCCGGTGCGCTACGACGCCCTGCCCCGCGCGGTCTTCATCGACCCGGAGGTGTGGGCGGTCGGCATGACCGAGGCCTCCGCTAGCGCGGCCGGATTGGACGTGAACGTCGCCGTCAAGCACCTGCCATCCACCTTCCGCGGCTGGCTCCACGGCGGCGGCGGAAGCGGCGTCATCACGCTGGTCGTCGACCGCCGGACGGACCTGCAGCTCGGCGCCACCGCCGTCGGCCCCTCCGGCGGCGAGGTGCAGGGCATGCTCGCGCTCGCCGTCCACGCTCGGGTCTCGCTGGCCGAGTTGCGTTCCATGATCTACGCCTCCCCTACGTTCCACGGCGCCGTCGGCGAGGCGGTCGCCGCCTCCGGGCGCGGCCTCATGACGGTGCTGGACCTCGGCTACGCGGGCTTCGCCCCTGCTGGAAACCGCGCGCCGAACGGCCAGTAGTCCGGTCACCGTGACCGAGGCGATGGCGCGCGACCGGCAGGCTCCACGCCCGCGGGTCAACGTCAGGAGGCCTCTGTCGGCGTCTCGCGACCGGCCTTGCGGGCGAGCGCCCAGAATCGGCGCCCGTCGGCATAGTCCGGATCGGTGAGGATTCGCACGTCCTCGAACCCGTGCGCTCGCAGCCTCGCGGTGAGTTTGGCCGGCGAAGCCGCCACGCCGAGCTCCCAGGTCGACGGGTCGGCGGGATCGTCGTCCGGCTTGATGGGCAAGCCGCGCAACCACTTGAGCGAAACCAGTCGGTAGCCGATGTTGGCCGGCCGGCGCAGCGCGCGCGGCACCGCAAGCTTCAAGCGCTGGCGCGCTCCGTGCGAGCCGCGGAAGTGGATCTGCAAGTGGCCGCCCGGCTTCAGGACGCGGGCCCCCTCGCCAATGTTGCGCCAAAAAATGCCGGCGTTCGGAAAGTGCCGGAAGACGTTGTACGAGAAGCAAAAATCGACCGACGCATCGTCCACTCCCGCCAGTCGCACCCTGTCGACCAGCAGGAAGCGCGCGTGGCGAACGGGCAGTCGCGCCGGCCTCGTGCCACCATCTCCGGCGACACATCCACGCCCCATATCTCGCTGAAGCCCACGTCGGCGAAGCCGGGAAACAGCCGGCCCACGCCGTGGGTCGATAAGGCCATCGACAGCAGCTCGCGGCCATGGCGGCGGCCGTCCTTGTAATAGGCCGCCACGTCCGTGTTGCGCTTGCCGCGCACGGTGTAGACCCAATAAAGGGCGTCGTGCTTCGCCCGCTTGTCCCAATCGCGCCGCATTTGGTCGAGCACCATGTCCGGTTGCTCCATGATCCAAGCCATCGGCTGGACGGTACGCGATGGCGGATGGCCGCGTAACGGCCACGCGCGGTACCGCGCATAGTCCCCCGGCGCACCGCGGTAGCCTTTCCCGCCACGAAGCGCGCGACGGAATCGGTTAGTCCGTTCCGGTGAAGCCGCGCGTGCCGCGAACCTCTTAGATATGCGGGACGCCAGCGGCGGTCTCGCCCCATGCAGCCGCCGTTCCTAGGAGGCCCCTTGCGTTCACGGCCGTCACTCCCAGCTACGGATGCGGCGCCGCCCTCCGCTCGCGCGCCCGCCAACTCCGCTAAAGCGGTCGTGCGCCCCTTCGCGGACAGCGACGCTCCCCAGGTGCTCGCCCTCTACGCCGATGTCTTCGGGCGCCAAGCGCCCCTCGACTTCGAGGCGCGTTGGCTATGGTCGCAAGCCCGCGAGCTTCACCCGGAGGCCTCGCGCCAGTGGGTGCTCGCCGTTGGCGGCCGCGTCGTCGGTTACCTGGCTGCCATCCCGCAGACCTACGCCATCGCGGGCGAATCACTGGTCGCGCACACGCCCAGCGACTACATGGTGCACCCCGAATTCCGATTCCACGGCGTCCGCCTGATGCAAGCGTGCCTCGGCGCCTGCCCGCGCATCGTTAGCTGCGACGACATGGAGGCGACTATCCACGTGGAGCGCTGGCTCGGCGCGGCGCCCGCGGGCTGGCTCACGCGCCACGTAAAGGTGCTCGACCCGCGCGCGCTGGGCGGAGCCCGACGTTGGGCGCGGCCGCCCGGCCCCATCGCACGGGCGGTCGCGCGGGCGCTGCAGGCGGCGGATGCGGCATGGTGGAGCACCGCGCCGCGCGGTGCGCGTGACACCGGCTCACGGCTTCGACGAGCGGTTCGACGCGCTCGCCGATGACCTCGCATACCGCGTGCCGGCAATGGTGCGCCGCGACCGGCGCTTCCTAGCGTGGCGCTATGGGCAAGCATCTCCGCACGCCGCGCGATACATTGGCATCGCGTGCGATGAGCGGGGCGCGCTGACGGGCTACGCCATCGTCCATGTCTCCAGCAGGCCGCGGTGGCCCGCGTATGTCCTTGACCTGCAAGCGTCGCTTGCCGGCGGTCCCGGCGCGGCGCGGGCATTGCTGCGGTGGGCGGTCCGCCAGGCGCGCAGCTCCTTGCGCTGCACCCACCACGCGCGCTCCGGCTTGATGACCAGTACGTCGATGGGGCCGCCGACGGTCTTGGGGCGCATCTGGAAGCGGATGGAGTCGATGGTGGAGCGGATTGCGTAGACGGCGAAGTCCACGGCGTCTTGCAGGGTGAAGAAACCCCACGGGACCTCGTAGCTGGTGACGGGTTGAAACTCCTCGGCGTCGGTCATGGTGAGCACCTTGCCGAGCAGGCGGTCCATGATGTAGGCCTCGCCGCCCCAGGAGGCACCGTAGAACTCTGGCTTGTCGAGCGGCTTGGTGGGGACGACGGAGTCGCGGGCGATGTCGACCTCCCGCGCCTGCTGGAAGCGGCGGCCGGGGCCCTTCGTGTAGCCGGCCACGTAGAAGTGCGTGGCGGGCGGCGGGGTGAAGGCGCGGAAGTGCTTGAGCAACAGGGAGGCGACCTCGGCGGGCTCGTCGGCGGCGTCCTTGAGGCGCAGCGTCTCGTTGATGAACGCGTCGATGTGCCGCGAGATGGGCACGCCACCCACGTCGGCGGCGCCGTAGGTGGATATGCCGACGTCGCTGGGGGTCAGGAACACCTTGTAGTTCGAGTCGGTCATCGACACGGCGGAGTGAACCATGTGGCGATCGCCCTTCTCCTCGGTCGTCGACCAGGTCAAGCGGCTGTCGGCCGCCATGACGATTCCTTCGGGGGCGTACACGGTAACCATGAGCGACATTGGGAGTGGTCCTTCGGCGGTCTGTCCGGCGGGTGCCGGCGGCGGCTACGATCCCACGTCCAAGAAGGCGCGCTTGAGCGGCACCGGGGCGCGAAGGGCGCCCTGTTCCACCATGTAGCGCTGTAGCGTGTCGAGGTTATGGCGATTGGCCGCGAGGCCGTTAGGCCAGGCGTCGCCGGCGAACACGTCATCGATTTCGTCCATGTCGGCTTCGAGCCATGGCAGCATGTAGGGCAGGGCGCCGCGCGACGCGCGCAGCTCGGCGTGGCACTTGCGCTTCGAGGCCTCGAACGCGTCGAACAGCGCCCGGGCGATGCCGGGGTGGGCATCGATCACGGCGCGCTTGACGACCACGGTGTGCATGATGGGGAAGATGCCGGTGCGGCGAAAGTAGTCGCGCTCGGCGGAGCGATAGTCGGGGAACAGCCGCCCAACGGCATCGGGCCGCTCGTGGAGGCTGCGGGGCTTGGCGGCGGTGACGAGGGCGTCGAGCTCGCCGGAGGCCAGCATGTCGCCGAGGGTCTTGCCGTTGGGGATGGTGGCGATGGAGACGCCGGCGGGATGAGCGCCGTCGCCGGGGTGGGCCAAGCGCGGCGCGTTGACGCCGCCCTCGAACCAGGCGATGCGTTCCTGGCGGACGCCGTAGTCGTCGCGCAGCATGCCGCGCATCCAGTAGCCGGCGGTTTGGCCGTAGGTGGGCACGCCCACGCGCTTGCCTTCGAGGTCTTTCGGCGCGTGGATGCCGGCGTGCTTGTTGACGAAGATGAAGCCGTGGCGAAAGTAGCGCGACGGGAACACGGGAATTGCGACGTAGGGCGTCGGCCCCTTTTCCACCTCGGTGAGATAGATGGAGCAGGAGTATTCGGAGATGTCGAATGCGAGGTCGCGGTGCATGCGCGTGAACATTTCGGCGGGCTCGGCGTAGGGGCGGAAGTCGAGCGAGCAGCCGTCGGGGGCGACGGTGCCGTCGCGCAGGGCGGCGTGGCGGTCGTAGGGCCCGGCGGCCAGCACGAGGGTCGTCAGCGGCATGGGCATGTCCTGTGGGGCGGGATGTGCGGGCGACCGTACCAGCGCGGCCAGGGCCAGGCAAGGGGCGCGAGGCCGGGCCGCTC
>VGZX01000051.1 GCA_016872415.1 SAR202 cluster bacterium
GGCGTGGGCATGCGGGGCGCGATGGCATCGACAGGCCGCGAGCAGTTGCCGGAGGGCTTCGGCGTCCTGCCGCGAGGCGCGCACAGGGGCAGCGTCCTGCCGCGAGTCGCGCATGGGGGCGGCGACGCGCCGCGGGGCGCGCATGAGGACGGCGGCGCGGCGTGGGGGCGCTACTGGGCGACGGCGACAAACGCGAAGAGGCTCACCGCCAGCGCGGCGCTCACGGCGGTCCATGCCAGCAGCACGGCCACGGCCTCGTTCCGGAGCGCGTGCTTCCAGCGGGTGAGCACGGCGCTGGCCGCGCCGAGCATCAAGCCCAGCAGCGTGCCGGCGGGCGGCCAGATGCCCAGCAGCGCGGCGACGGCGCTGCCGGAGAAGGCCCACAGCACGCCGTGGCCGATCGACTCGAAGTCGAGCAGGCGGCCGGCACGGCGCAGCGGCGTCGGCACCAGGCGTGTCGCGGCGCGCGGGGGATGGATCGTCATGGCGCAATGTTTCCACGCGGCATGCCAGGCTGCCAGCCCCCAAAGGGGGCCGCGGCCTCGGACTTTTGGGCGACCGCCTCGTCGCGCCGGACCCTCGCGCGGGCGGCGCGGGGCGCTCGTCCACCCGGCCATGGCGTCGCGATGGGGCCGCGCATGCCGGCGCGGCGCCCGTGGCGTATTCCCGCCACCCCGCGAGCCACCGGGCGAGGCGCGCGAGCAGCACCGCCGTTGCAACCAAGAAACGTGTAGCCAGCACGTACTATCGTGCGGCATTGCACTTGGAAGCGCAAGTACCCGCCGGCGGCGCGTCATGGCGCTTGCTTCCGGCTAACCCTTCCCTCGCGCTCCCTTCCGGAACCTTCCCCGAGTCATCACCGCAGCCGGTTACCGGGGCATGAAACGTGGCGAAAGCTGCGGGAATGGAGACAAGGGGAGAGTGTGAGAGGGGGAAGGAGCAAGGGGCGGGGAAAGGCAGCGAGCCATCGACGATTGCACGAGGCGGCAGGCGGAATGCACGAGGCATGCTGACTTTTCAGACCACCCGCCGTACCGGGGAGCGTAACCCGCGCAAGGAGGACGATGATGCGGCACGGGATGATGCCGGACACTCCGGACCCCATCGTGGCGATGGTCGGCGACGTGGAGGCGGCCGAGCTGTCGGAGGAGGTGGCGCGCGGCCTGCGCCGCGGCAAGCCGCCCACGGTCGCGCGCTACCTATGGCGCGAGTGCGGCTGGCGCGACCCGCTGAACGACGCCGGCGTGGAGTGGCGCGCGTTCCAGCACCACGTCCGCCGGTTCCGCCCGCTCATCCGCGCCTGGACCGTCACCGGCGATGGGTGGGCCTTGCTGGCGGCGCGCGTGTGGGAGCAGGCGCACCTGGCCGAGCCGAGGCCGTCCCGCGCCCGGACGCGGGGCGGCGGGCCGCTCACCGCGAGCGAGTACGTCAAGCGATTCGGCCGCAGGACGGACGCGTGGCCGCGCTACCCCGGGTCCTACGCGTCGGTGTCGATGGCCGGGTCGAAGTCGCAAGTGCCCGAGGCGGACCCGCACGCCTCGTCGAGCGCGCCGGGGTCGGCGGCCAGCGGCGTGACGGGACTGGGGACGAACACGGCGTAGGTGAACAGCGTGAAGGCGACCAGCGCGCTGAACGCCGTCCACGCGAGAGCGACGGCCACCACTCCCGGCGCCTCGGCGTGGCGCCACCGCGCCGCCACCGCGCTGGCCGCGCCGATGGCGATGCCCGCGGGAACACCCAACGCCGGCCAGATCCCCAGCAGCTCCGCCCCGGCCGCGGCGGCGAGCGACCACACCGCGCCCAGGCCGATCGACTCGAAGTCGAGCAGGCGCCCGATTCGTGGCAACACCGGCCGGTCCACCATGGCATGCACCGACGACCGAGGAATGATGCCTACTTTGTCAGGACATACGCTGGGAAGGCAATGCGGTTTCGGACGAAATCACCGCCGCATCGCGCGGGCCGGGCGTGTCGTGGTGGTGGCGGCGCGGAGCGCCGTGGCGACGTCGCCGCGTCAGCGCGGCCGGGCCTCGCTGATCTCGTACAGGTGCCCGTCGGGGTCGCGGAAGAAGCAGCGGACCTCCGAGCCGCGGTCGAACGGCGGCGTGAGGAACGTCGCTCCCCGCGCCTTCAGCGTCTCGTAGGCCGCCTGACAGTCCGGCACGCGGATCGTGAACGCGTGGTTCACGAGCGTCGCGTCGGTGGACACGGCGAAGGTCACCGTGGGCTTGTCGGGCGTCGGCCCCGCGCCGGTGACCAGCAGCAGCCACGCGCCGGCGAACCGCAGCACGACGGAGCTGCCGCCGTACTCGCGGTACACCTCGGCCCCGAGCACGTTCACGTACCACCGGCGCACGCGCTCGATGTCGCGCACGACGAGGATGTGCGTCAGCGCCATATCGTCCGTGGGGAAGGGCCGGTCGCCGTCCCGCCCGCCGCGTCCGGCCTTGGTCGCCTCAATGCGTCAGAAAGTCGATGACGGTGCGGTTGAACTCGTCCGTCTTCTCGTACTGGATGAAGTGGCCCGCGTGGCCCCAGATGTGCAGCCGCACGTTCGGGAACACCCACAGGTTCGCCAGCGACTCGTCGAGCGGCACCATGCGGTCGTTCGCGCCCCACAGCACCAGCACGGGGTGCTTCACGTTGCGCGCGTCCTCCAGCAGCACGCTGCTCCTCATGCCGCGCACGCGCCGCTGAAACTCGACGTGGCCGGGGCGCGACGCCGCCCGCCAACGCTCCTCCACCAGCTCCGGCGTGCGGAGGTCGTCGTCGGGGATGAACAGCCTCATCATCGCTTCCATGTGCGCGCGGTCGGGGTGCTGCACGAACTCGCCCAGCGCCTTGATGCCCTCCAACGGCCGCGGCGTCAGCACCGGGTCGCGGTTGGGGCCCGCCGCCTGCAACACCAGCTTGTCCAGGCGGTCTGGGTAGTCGATGGCGAAGCGGATGCCGACATAGCCGCCCATGGACGATGCGTAGAAGTGCGCCTTTCGGATGCCCTTCACGTCCATCAGCCCCTTCACGATGCGGGCGTTGAACGAGTCGCGGTACTCGTTGGGGTCCAGCGGGAAGTCCTTGGCGGACTCGCCGTAGCCCGGCAGGTCGACGAGGATGACGGTGAAGTGCTTGGCGAGCTCGGCGATGTTGAAGCGCGTGTTGCCCCAGGCGTTGGCGCCCGAGCCGCCGCCGTGGAAGCACAGCAGCGCGGGCCCGCTGCCCGCCTCGTTGTAGTGGATGCGGATGCCGTCGACGACGTCGAACCGGTCGGTGGATTCCTTGGTGATCGGCTGGCTGGTCATGCGCTGCTCCTATCGGGTGTGCGACGTTGGTGGGGATGATAGCGCCGGCGCGCCAGCGGGGACAGCCACGGCGACTGGCGACGGTCAAACGGCCCGGCCGACACCGCGAGCCGTTCAATCCGAGGCGGGCGAGGCCTCGCTGGGCGCGGCGCGCGGTGCGAGGATGACGATCTGGGTCTCGCGCGACCGCAGCGTGGCATAGCGGTGGAAGTCGCCGAACGGCCCGGCCAGCGCGGCGAGCAGGCGGGCGCGCTCGTCCTTGCCGGCGGCCCGCGCCGTCACCTCGCGACGCCCATCCGGCAAGTCCACCGTGGCTTTGGGCTGCGTCAGCCGCCGCTTACGGCGGGCAGGAAGTGTACCTCGGCGTCCTCGGTGAGTGGCGTCCGCAGGCCGTCGACGGTCGCCTCGCCGTTGACGATGGCAGCCATGCCGGGGCGCAGGCGGCCGTCCTCCGTGACGTGGGCGGCGAAGCCGGGGTAGCGCGCGTCGAGGTTCGCCACCAGCTCGCGCAGCGTGGCGCCCGGCACCGTCACTCGGTGCTCGCCGCCGGTGAGCCGTCGTAGGGGCACGGGAACGAAAACGGTTGGCACAGTGCGCTCCGGTCGGATGGTGTGCTCCCACGATAGGCGACGAAAGGGGCGGGTTTCAAACCCGCCCCTTTCGTCGTGCCGCCCGCGCGCGGGTGGGGCCTTGGCCTAGCGCCGGCCGCGCCGCGAGGCGCCATTGCTGGACGCCGCCGTCGCCGCGCCGTCGAGCGTTCCGCCCTTGATCGCCGCGAGCACGCGAGAGGGCTTCATCGGCGTTTCGGTGAAGCGCGTGCCGAGCGCGTCGCGCAGGGCATTGGCGATGGCGGCGACGGGCGCCACGATGGGGGCCTCGCCCACGCCACGCACGCCGTAGGGGTGGTTGGGGTTCGGCACCTCGACCAGCACGGTTTCGATCTTTGGCAGGTCCAGCGCCGTGGGCATGCGGTAGTCGAGGAACGACGAGTTGTGCATGTTGCCCTTATCGTCCCAGAAGTATTCCTCGTTGAGCGCCCAGCCGATGCCCTGCGCCGCGCCGCCCTGCATCTGCCCCTCCACGTAGGCGGGGTGGATCGCCTTGCCCACGTCTTGCACCACAGTCCAGCGCAGCACATCCACCTTGCCGGTTTCGGTGTCGACCTCCACGTCGGCGATTTGCGTGCTGAACGCGCCGCCCGCGCCGCGCATGTTCACGGTGCCCGTCGCGGAGAGCGGGCCGCCCGTTTCGTCGAGCTTCTCCGCCACCTGCTTGAAGGTGAGCCGCAGCTCCGGGTCCGACTTGCTGAAGAACGTGCCGTCCTTGAACTCGATGCCGCTCTCGTCGATCTCCCACAGCTTCGCGGCGCGGCCCATCATCTGCTTCACCACGTTCGTCGCGGCCAGGTACGCGGCGTAGCCGGTCGCGAACGTGGTGCGGCTGCCGCCCGTCACATCCGTCTGGCCCACGGTGTCGGTGTCGCCCACGGTGGGGTGCACGTCCTCGGCGGGGATGCCCAGCACCTCGGCGGCCTGCATGGCGATGGACGCGCGCGTGCCGCCGATGTCCACCGAGCCCTCGACCATCGCCACGGTGCCGTCCTTGTTCACGGCCAGGTTGCACGACGACTTCATTCCGCCGTTGAACCAGAAGCCGTTGGCGACGCCGCGCCCGCGCTTCTTGTGGGGGGCCGAGGGCGCGCCCAGCGGCGCGTTCCATTGGGCGGAGCGCTTCGCCGCCTGCAGCACCTGCACGTTGCCGATGCGCGGGAAGATGGGGCCATCGGCGCGGCGGTCGCCCTCCCTGGATGCGTTGCGGAGCCGGAATTCCAGCGGGTCGATGCCGAGACGCTCGGCGACCTCGTCCACCACGGACTCCATCGCGAACGCGGCCTGGGTCGCGCCGGGCGCCCGGTAGGCGGCCGTTTTCGGCTTGTTCACCACCACGTCGTAGGCGTCGATGCGCGAGTTGGGCAGGCGGTAGGGGGCGAAGATGCATTGGGCGCCCGCGCCCACGGGCGAGCCGGGGTAGGCGCCGGCCTCGTAGCGCAAGTCGGCCTCGGCGGCGGTGATGTTGCCCGCGCTGTCGGCGCCGACCTTCACGCGGATGGTGCCGCCGGGGGTCGGGCCGGTGGCCTCGAACACCGACTTCCGGTCCATCACCAGCTTCACGGGGCGGCCCGCCTTGCGCGCCAGCACCGCGGCCACCGGCTCCAGGTAGATCGGGATCTTGCCGCCGAAGCCGCCGCCGATCTCCAGCGGGATCACGCGAATGTTGGACTCCGGCATCTTGAGGATGCTGGCGACCGCGTCGCGGACGTTGAACGCGCCTTGCGTCGACGTCCAGACGGTCAGCTTGCCGTCTTGGTTCCACTGGGCCGTGGCGTTTTGCGGCTCGATGTAGCCTTGGTGCACCATCGTCAGCTTGAACGTGCGCTCCACCGTCACGGCCGCCCGGGCGAATCCCTTGGCGGTGTCGCCGAACTCATAGCGGGTGTGCTTCGCGATGTTGGTGTTCCGCGCCTCGCCCGTCAGGTGCTCGCCGACGAGGTCGTCCAGCACGAGCGGCGCGCCGGGCGCCATCGCTTCCTCCACCGTCAGCACCACCGGCAGCGGCTCGTAGGCGACGGCGATGAGCTTCAACGCCTCTTGCGCGGTGTTCAGGTCGACCGCCGCGACCGCCGCGACGGGGTGCCCCTTGTAGACCACCTTGTCGTCGGCCATCAGCTTCTTGGTGGTGTAGGCCAAGTTGTCGATCTCCTCGCCCATGTCCACCAGCTTGCTCTCCAGGTCGACGAGGTCGGCGCCGGTCATCACGGCGAACACGCCCGGCATCTTGGCCGCTTTCGACACGTCCAGCTTCTTGATGCGCGCGTGCGCGTGCGGGCTGCGGAGCACCGCGCCCCAGAGCAGGCCGGGGAACTTCACGTCGGCGCCGTACACGGCGCGGCCGGTCACCTTCTCCAGGCCGTCGTGGCGGATGGGCCGCGTGCCGATGACCTTGTATTGCTGTTGCGGCTTTTCCGTTATCGTCATCACCCGTGCTCCTTCGTGCGGCATGGTGCCTCGGCCCGTGTTGTCAACCGGCGGCCCGCCCGTTCCCGGCGCCGTCGAGCGCCGCCGCCTTCCGCACGGCGCCGACGATCTTGTCGTAGCCCGTGCAGCGGCACAGGTTGCCCGCCAGCCAAAGGCGGATGCGCTCCTCGCTGGGGTGGGGTTCGCGCTCCAGCAGCGCGCGCGCCGCGACGAGGAAGCCGGGCGTGCAGATGCCGCATTGGAGCGCCGCCTCCTCCAGGAACGCCTGCTGCAACGGGTGCAGCCCCTCGGGGCGCGCCATGCCTTCGATGGTGTCCACGCGCTTGCCGTCGGCCTCGGCGCCCAGCACCAGGCACGAATCGACGATGCGGCCGTCGAGCGAGACGGTGCACGCGCCGCAGTTGCCGTCGTTGCAGCCTTCCTTTGTGCCCGTGAGGCCCAGCACCTCGCGCAGCATCTCCAGCAGGCTCTGATACGGCGCGACGAGCACATCCACCGGCTGGCCGTTCACGGTGGTGCTCACCCGCGCCTTCTTGGGTTGGGTCGTCATCTACTTAGCCCCCTTGGCTCGTTCGGCCGCGACTGCCAACGTCCGCCGCGTCAGCACGCGCGACAGCTCGACGCGGTAGTCGGCGGTGCCGCGCATGTCGTCGATGGGATGCGTTTCGAGGGCAGCGATGTCGCCGGCCCGCGCGAACGCCTCCGGCGTCGGCTCCCGGTCGAGCAGCGAGGCGGCCGCCCGCGACGCGACGATGGGCGTGGGACCCACGGCGGCCAGCGCAATGCGCGCGGCGACGATCTTGCCCTTGGCGTTCAGCGTCACGGAGGCGCCGGCGCCGGCGACGGCGATGTCCATTTCGTTGCGCGGGATGAATCGCTTGTAGGCGGCGCCGAAGCGCGCGGCCGGCTTCGGCACGAAGATGCTCACCAGGAACTCGCCCTTCCTCAGCACGTTCTTGCCGGGGCCGACGCAAAACCCGGCGACCTCGACCTCGCGGTTGCCGCGCGGGCCGGCGATGCGCGCGACGGCGTCGTGGACGATGAGGGAGCAGATCGAGTCGGCGCTGGGCGAGGCGTTGCAGAGGTTGCCGCCGATGCTGGCGCGCGACTGGATTTGGATGCCGCCGATGATCGACGCGCTATCGACAATGCCGGGGTAGGCCTTCGCCACGCGCGGGCTCTCGTAGACGCGGTAGCAGGGCACGGCGGCGCCCAGGTGCAGCCCGTCGGCGCCCAGTCGCAACTCCATCAGCTCCGGCACGCCCTTCACGTCAACGAGCGCGTCGATTTCGAAGCGTCCGCCGCGCAGCTGCACCAGCACGTCGGTGCCGCCGGCGAGGCAGCGGGCGCGGTCGCCGTATCGGCTCAGCGTGGAGACGACTTCCTTAACAGTAGTGGGGGCGAGGTACTGGAACGGATGCACGGTGGGCGCTCCGGAGTGACGTTCGAGGCTGACCAGGCCATTATGCAGACCGCGTCGTGGCTAGGCAACGGGCGGCGCGTCCGCGGTGGCGGCTCCGGCAACGCCCGCCGGGGGCGTGGCGGGCCGGTCTTGCCATCGTCTCGATAATCGACGGCCTGTGGTGGCGAATTCCGCGTCGTGGTGACATGCGGGCGGCCACGGCCATGAAAACGCAATGCGCTGGAAAGCATGACAAACGGGCCATGCGTCGCGCGCGGCGACGGCGGCGCGCGCGGGCTGGCGCTACCTTGGGGTGTGAAGTCTTGTTGACAGCATATGTGCCGAATGCTAGCCTCGCGGGATATATTCGATACAGCATGCGACAGGCCAATCATCACCGCCAAATTCGGCACCCCGTGACTGCGAAACGGTGCCATCGAGGGAATTGGGGAAGGAAACGGTCATCCGGACAGTGACGCCTTGGGGGGGCCGACCCCGTCGCGAGGACCCGCCGCGATGACCCCCGAATCGACCGAACCAATAGGGAGGGATGACCGTGGACGCTGAAACGACCGA
This sequence comes from SAR202 cluster bacterium, assembly GCA_016872415.1. Taxonomy (GTDB): domain Bacteria; phylum Chloroflexota; class Dehalococcoidia; order Lucifugimonadales; family Australimonadaceae; genus VGZX01. Next base: position 8,313 of record VGZX01000051.1, read on the forward strand.
TGCTGTGAAAATGGGCACCGGCGCGGCGGGCAAGACACCGTACACGACCGCCGACCGCATCATCGACATCATGTTCTGGGCGTCGCTGGTGCTGATACTGGCGATCTATTTCCGCCAGTTTACGTTGCCCATCCACCTGCTGCCCTTCTTCGACCAGCCGATCTCGGCGTGGGACCCCAAGAGCTTCTCCTACCCGGCCGCGCACGTCGGCGCGGCGGGCATCATGACCAGCATCTGGTTCATCTCCCGCAAGCGGCACAGCATGCCACGGTGGCTCATCGGCGGGGCCATGATCATCGGCTTCGCCGTCCCCACCTATTACGTCTTCCAGAATGCGTTCAACATGCAGTTCCGCGGCTCCTACGGCACCGGCCCCGACATCGTCCTTGGCCTCATCGTGATCGTGCAGGCGTTCGTGCTCTCCTGGATTTATTGGGGGCCGGTCTTTCCGGTGCTGGGCCTCATCTTCATCGCATACGTCTTCTTCGCCGGCAGCCTGCCTGGCCCGCTGCGCGGTCCCGACCTGGACACGCAGCAGATCCTCACGCGCATGGTCCACAAGTCCTTCGTCGACGTGGTCATCCTCGCGGCGCAGTTCCTGTGGATGCTGATTTTCTGGGGCCTGCTGATGAGCGGTGTTGGCGGCGGCATTTCGCTGCTGGAGATCTCGCGCCGGCTGTCGCGCGGCATCGCCGGCGGTCCGGCCATGGGCTCGCTGGTGTCGAGCGCGATCACCGGCTCGTTCGTGGGCGGCGGAGCGAGCAACGTTGCCATCACCGGCCCGGTCACCATCCCCGCCATGAAGCGCGCGGGCTATTCCGCCGAGGAGGCCGGCTCCATCGAGGCGATGGCGTCGAACGCCTCCGCCATCACGCCGCCCATCCTGGGCACGGTGGCCTTCATCATGGCCGACCTGTTGGGCGTCAGCTACGTCGATATCATCATCATGTCACTGATCCCGTGCATGCTGTGGTTCGTCGCGGTGGGCACGTGGATCGTCTCGCACGCGCAGGCCAACAAGCACCGCATCCGGCCCATCACCATGGCCGCCGGCGAGCGGCCGGTGACGCCGAGCCTCTTCATCCGCTCGCTAACCATCATTATGGTTCCGGTCAGCGTCATCGTGATCCTGGTCGTCCAGGGCTACACGCTGAAGACGGGCGCCGTGCTCGCCTTCCTCATCACGGTGATTCTCGCGCTCCTCCTCCGCGTCGAGACGCGCTTAAAGGCCTGGACCGACGGCATGCGCGACGCGGCCTTCTACGCCAGCTCGCTCACCGTCATCCTCATCATCGTCGCCATCATCTCCGACGCCCTCGTGTTCACCGGCCTGGGCGGCCGGCTGGGCGACATCATCGAGACGCTCTCCCGCGGCAACCTGCTGGTCGCCGCGTTCATCATGATCTTCATCGGCATCATCCTCGGCGGGCCACTGCCGGCCATCCCGATCTACTTCATCATGATCGTGACCTTCGCGCCGGTGTTGCAGCGCATGGGCGTGCAGCCGGAGGTCACGCACTACGTCTCGTTCTACATGGGCAACCTCGGCTCCATCACGCTGCCGGTCGCGGCCAGCTGTCTCGTCGCCGCCGCCGTGGCGCAGACCAAATACTGGCCGACCGCCGTGAAGACGGCGAAGGTGGCCTGGCCGTTGATGGTCTATCCGGTGTTGTTCGTCCTGTCGCCGGAGCTGTTGCTGTTCCCCGACGACGACAGCCAGTTCGTGCAATGGGCGGTGGTGGTGAGCGCGTTCATCGTGATGATCGGCGTGCAGGCCGCGACGGGCGGGTGGCTCATCCGCCGGCTGCACATTTTGCAGCGGCTGGCGCTGTGGGGCAACTTCTTAGTGTTGTGTTTCGCGCTGATGCCCCAACGCGAAAGCCTGTGGCTGCTCGGCTCCGCGATCGTCGTCGTCGTGGCGGTCGCGCTCTCGACGCTGGTCTTCAGCCAGCGCGAGGCCATGCCGGCCGTGGCCGCCTCGAAGGAGGAGGCGCGCACGGGCAGCGGCGGCGGCTGACGGCCAAGCCCCGTTTCGGTTGCTTCCCGGCCCGCCGGCTGGATACGCTCCACCGGCGGGCCTCTTTTTCGCCCCGCGTGATGCGGTGGCGACGGCGCGCTAGGGACGGGCGGGAATGTCCGGGCGGGTGGGCGTCTCGCTGCTCGAGGCTCGGCCCTTGCGGAGTCGCGCCAGAGATAGGAAGGCGGCGGCGGTGGCCGCCGTGACGGCGATGGCCCACGCGAACGTGAGGTTGATGCTGGAGGCTAGGCCCTCGATGCCAGAGAAGTAGCGGTAGGCCTTGGCGGGGGCCAGCGGGCTGACGGCGAGCACGAGCCAGGCGAACACGAGGAAGACGGCGGCGGCCCCGGCCGCGGTGCCGATGCCGCGCATGGCCCGCACCGACACGCCGGCGATGGCGCCGTTGGCGAACGGGTTCTCGCCGCGGTCGCGCGCCACGGCCACGTAGGCGAGCCATTGCCAGGCGACGACGGCGACGGCCACCGCCACGGCGGCGATGCCCAGCGTGGCGCTGTCGTTGTAGAGCGCCAGGAACGCCAGCAGCGGCACGGCCCAGGCGAAGGGGCGCGCCACCATGCCCATCGGCACGAACAGCCAGCCCGCCGTCGCCAGCGCGCCGAACGCATAGCCGACGAGCGCGAGGCCCGCCGACGATAGGATCACCGTGAGGGTGGTGGGGCCGCCGGCAACCAGCAGCAGCTCCGGCGCCGCCACGAACAGGATGGGCATGATGAACAACGGCCAGGCGATCTTGACCACGGCCCAATTCGTCCGCGCGTAGTTCGACCCGGCGATAATGGACGCCATGAGGGTCGATTGCGCCACGGGCGGCACGATCGTCGCCAGCGCGCCCATGTAAAAGCCGATGAAGTGCGACGCGGCGTAGGGCACGCCCATGCGGCTGAGCACGGGCGCGAAGGTCACCGCCATGATGAGATAGGTCGCCACGGGTGGCAGCGGCCCGGCCAGCACGGTGCCGACCACGATCATCAGCCCCAGGGCGACGATGGCATAGCCGCCTGTCGCCTCGCTCACCAGGCGCCCCAGCGAGAAGCCGAGGCCGGTGAAGGTCATCACGCTCGTCACCATCGCCAGGATCGCCAGGCTCAGGCTCACGGCAGCCGCCGCCACGGCGGCGGTGCGGGCCGATGCCCACGTGACGCCGAGATCGACCTTGCCGCCGGTCACCTTCGCCCAGCCGACGATGAGCACCAGCCACAGCGCCAGGGTCATGAGCAGCGTGTTCCACACTGCCACGTCCAGCGGGCGGTTGGCGGCGATGAAGTAGATGAGCGCGCCGATGGGCACGACGCCCAGCGCCGCCGACCGTATCAGCAGGCCCGGCGGGTAGCGCTCGCCCGTCTCGGTCGTCAGCGAGGCCGGCGCGGTGAGCCGGTGGATGCGGGCGTGGCCGATGAGGTGCAAGCCGACCGATGTGTACCACAGCAGCGCGGGGATGAGCGCCATGACGATGATCAACACGTAGGACATGTTGAGGATGTTCGCCATGATGAAGGCGACGGTGCCCAGCACCGGCGGGGTGATCGACGCGCCGTTCGCCGCCGTGGCCTCCACCGCCGCCGCCATCTCGGGCGAGTAGCCTGCGCGCCGCATCGACGGAATCATGATCGGGCCGGTGATGGCCGCGCCCTGCGCCCCGGCGCCCGTGAACGAGCCGACGACCGCGCTGCTCACGACGGCTCCGAGCGCGGGCCCGCCGGCCGCGCTCCGCGCCAGCCGGTGGCTGATCCACGCGACGGCCGGCCCGGCACCCAGCGCGGTGAGCATTTGCCCCCAGAACAGCAGCAGCCACAGCGACTCGGCGGCGAGGTCGAAGGGGTCGCCGAACATGGCACGGTTCAGGCGGCGGAACACGAAATAGAGGTCGTTTTCCGGCCCGCGCAGCGGCCCTGGGAAGTAGTGCGGGAAGAAGATGTAAAAGACGAACACGGCGCCAAGGACGCTGAACGACAGGCCGAACGAGCGATAGGTGTAGTAGAGGACGATGGCGATGAGCACCAGCGTCGCCACCGACGTCGGCGTGTCGCCGGCCAGCGCCGGCGGGCCGAAGCGCAGGTGGAACCGCAGCAGCACGTACATGGCCCACAGAAAGGCAAGCAGCAGCAGCACGTCGACCAGGAAGCGGCCGAGCCGCCGCTGCTCGCGCATCATGGCGAGGATGACGGTGGACACCGCCAGCGCCATGTGGACGCGCGTGACCATGGCGCCGGGGCTGTAGCGGACGAGATCGGCCAGCGCCGGCAGCTGCTGCAACGCCTGGATGGCGAGCATCGCCGCGATGGCGATGACGAGGCCGATGGCGGCCAAGCGCCCTGGCGCCGAAGCCGGCTTCGATGCGGCTAACCTCTCCAAGGGGATCCCTTCCGCTCCATGCCTGGCATGGTATCCGATGCTCGACTCGCTTGGCATGGCTCGCATGCCGATGCTGCCACGGCAACGTGCCGGCAGCCGCCGCGCCGGGCCGCTCTTACGCCAGGTCGGAGTGGCGGCGGCGTCTCAGCCGGCCTGGGCGCGCTCGGGCGCGGCGCCCGCGTCGCGGTAGGTGGGCGCCTTCGCGGTGAAGATCAGCGCGCTCGATACCACCAGTATCGTCACCATCGGCCACCAGATGTAGTTGAAGCTGCCGGTGCGGTCGGCGATGAACCCCGTCGCCGGGCCCGACAGGCCGGCCACGGCGAGCGTGAAGCTGAGCCCGATGCCGCGTATCGCGCCGATGTGCCGCCGCCCGAAGAACAGGGGATAGAGCAGGTTTTGGCCCATCACCAGGAACGACACGCCGAGGCCGAAGACCGCGATGGCGGCGACGACGTGCGCCACGCTGGTGGTGGTGATGGTGAGGATGTGCGAGACCGCCATGCAGATGAAGCCGAGCGAGGTGACCCGCTGCGTGCCGTGCCGCGCGATGAGCGGGCCCACCAGCAGCGCGCCGGCGATGGACGCGACGCCCTCCATCGACGCGGCGAACGAGACGATCGACGGGGCGATGCCTTGGTCCTCGTAGTGGGGGAAGCGGTAGAGCGACACCGACTGTTGCGCCATCATGTGCAGGCCGAAGGCCAGGGTGAGCCGCCAGAACGCCCACGACCGCAGCGCCTCGCGGCGCGTCCACGACCGCTCGTCCGATGCGCTCGCGCGCGGCGGCT
>VGZX01000052.1 GCA_016872415.1 SAR202 cluster bacterium
GCGCCACCGGCGGGTTAGCCGAGGCCGCGTCGATGCCCACGCGCCGACTACACCGCTCGCGCGAGGCCGTCTAGTCCCGCCGAGGGTTGGGTGACATCGGCCGCCGCGCCTACGGTGAGCGGGCGATGTCCAGGGGTAAGTCGGTCGTCATCATCGTCACGGTGGTCGTGCTGGCGACGGCGGGGTTGATTCGACTGGCGTCGGCGCGGCCGGCCGCGAACATCGAGCTGCGCCCGTTCGAGGCGCAGCCGACGCTCGCTCCTTCTCCCACGCCGACCGACACGCCGGCGCCCACGCCAACGGCGACCGCCACCCCCGAGCCCACGCCGACGTGGACGCCGACCCCCACGGCCACCGCGATGCCGACACCCACGGCGCCACCGCCGACACCAACGCCGACGCCAACGCCACCGGCGCCGACGCCCTCGCCGACGCCGACACTGGCTCCCACGCCGACGCCAACGCCACCGGCGCCGACGCCTACACCAACGGTCGAGCCGCTGACGATGGAGCCCTCGCCCGCGCCGCCGTTCATCCTCGCGGTGCCATCGCTCACGCCGGTTCCATCGCCGGAGGCCGGGCCGTCTCCGACGCCGACGCCAGGGGCCACGCAGTCCGTCTCGCGCACCTGCATCCTCTTCATCTGCTTCTAGCACGTGGCGCCGCCGCGCCGGCGGTCGTAGACTGCGCGCATCGCTGTCTTCGAGGTGCGTGATGTCCGAAGCCGAGATGGGCCGCTGGCGGCGCGACACCTACGATCCCGCCGTGCGACGGTCGCCCGAGCGGCTGCCGTCGTTCGCCACCGAGTCGGGGATTCCGGTCGATCCGCTGCACGGCCCCGGCGACGCGGACACACCGGAGCGCATCGGCTTCCCCGGCGAATATCCGTTCACGCGCGGTATCCAGCCCACGATGTATCGCGGCCGCCTGTGGACGATGCGCCAGTACGCCGGCTTCTCGACGCCCGAGGAGACCAACGCGCGCTTCCGCTATCTGTTGTCGCAAGGCCAGAACGGGCTCTCGGTGGCCTTCGACCTCCCGACGCAGACGGGCTACGATCCGGACCACGAGATGGCCTTGGGCGAAGTGGGCAAGGTCGGCGTGAGCATCGCTTCGCTCGCCGACATGGAGGCGCTGCTCGACGGCATCCCGCTCGGCGGCGTGACGACCTCGATGACCATCAACGCGACGGCGCCGGTGCTGCTGGCGCTCTACCTGGCCGTCGCCAAGCGGCAGGGCGTGCCCTTCGACCAGGTGGGCGGCACGGTGCAAAACGACGTGCTGAAGGAATACATCGCGCGGGGCACGCACATCTACCCGCCCGCCGCGTCGCTGCGCCTCGCCACCGACATCTTCCGCTATTGCGCGGAGCGGGTGCCCCGGTGGAACGCCATCAGCGTCAGCGGCTACCACATGCGCGAGGCTGGCGCCACCGCGCCACAGGAGATCGCCTTCACCATCGCCAATGGGATCGCCTATGTGCAGGCCGCGGTGGACACGGGCATGGACGTGGACACGCTGGGGCCGCGCCTCTCGTTCTTCTTCGCGGCGCACAACAACCTGTTCGAGGAGGCGGCGAAGTTCCGCGCGGCGCGCCGCATGTGGGCGCGGGTGATGCGCGAACGCTTCGGAGCGAGGGACCCACGCTCGCTCATGCTGCGCTTCCACACGCAGACCGCCGGCGTGACGCTGCAAGCGCAGCAGCCGGAGGTGAACGTGGCGCGCACCACGGTGCAGGCGCTGGCCGCCGTGCTGGGCGGCACGCAGTCGCTGCACGTCAACTCCAAGGACGAGGCCCTTGGCCTGCCGACCGAGGAGTCCGCACGGCTGGCGCTCCGCACGCAGCAGGTGCTGGCCCACGAGAGCGGCGTCACGGAGACGGTGGACCCGCTGGCCGGCTCGTGGTATGTCGAGCAGCTGACCGACCGCCTGGAGGCGCTGGCGACGGCCTACGTGGCGCGCATCGAGCAGGCGGGCGGGGCGGTGGCGGCGATCGAGGCGGGCTATCAACGGCAGGAGATCGAGGACGCGGCCTACGCGCACCTGCGCGCGGTCGAGTCCGGCGAGCGCGTGATCGTGGGCGTGAACGCCTACCAGACGGAGGAGCGCGTCGATATCGTCGGCATGCGGCTCGACCCGGAGGCGGCGCGGCGCCAGATCGAACGCTTACGCCGCGTCAGACGCGAGCGCGACGTCGCCGTGACGCGGAAGGCGCTCGCGCGGCTGGCCGACGCCGCGAACGACCCGCGCGCCAACACGATGCCCGCGATCCTCGAATGCGTGGAGTCTTACGCGACGTTGGGCGAGGTCTGCGACGTGTTGCGCGGCGTGTGGGGCACGGCATAGCCGGATGGGGGATGAGGGGGTCCCTGGGTAGCCCACGGGTATGCGGAACGCGCCGCGGGTCAGCGGAACGCCCGCTCAGCCCCGCACCCCCCGAATGCCGAAGGCCGCGCCCACGACTCCTGGCGAGCGGCGGCGTCAACGCGACCGTCGCGGCCACGCCATGGGGTGGCGGGGCGTCGTTACCCCGCCGCCTTCTCGTGCAGCGAGGCGTCGAACGAGTCGCGGAACTCCTCGTAAGTCGGCGATTCGGCGCGGAGGCGCAGCGCCATCGTGTAGAACTTCTGCGCCTTCAACTCCTCCTTCAGCGCCACCTGGAGCTTCTCGATCTGCGCGAACTGCTCCGCGTTGTCGTTCTCCGCGCGGCGGCGCTCCACCAGCAACAGACGCTCCGCCTCGTCCTTGGCCTTCTTCAAGATGGCGTCGGCCTCGGCGCGCATGCGGTGCGCCTCGCCGCGCATCGCCTCCAGCTTCTGGCGTTCGGCCTCCGCCGCCTTCTTCGCCGCGACCGCCTCCTCCGCCAAGGCGTTCGCCCGCTCCAGCCGCTTCTCGCTCTCGCGCCGCAGCCGCTCCGTGTAGGCGCGCGTCTGCTCCACCGCCAGCCGCTCCGTCTGCGCCAGGCTCGTCTCCGCCTGCTGGCGCGCCGCCCGCGACCGCGCGAGTATCGCCTTGCTCTGGTCCGGGTCGTCCGCCATCTTCTGCAGCAGCGCCCGCAGGGAGTCGCTCGTGGCCTCGGCCAGGCTTGCGGGCAGGTCGGCGGGCGCCGGCTTGCGCGCCCGCGAGGCGGCGCCCGCCGATTCGGGCTTCATGTTGGCGATGGTCATGCCTTTCACCCCCGTCCGGCCGTGACGCCGGAATTCGCTCAACCTCGACGGTACGCCGGGCGACGGCGACGGCCTACCTACTGCTGGCGTAGGCACGCCCCGGCGCGCCGCTCGTGCTAGCCTAGCGCCATGAGAGCCCTCGTCCTCGAAAAAGTGCCCGCGCCGGCGGCCCAACCGCTGGCGCCGCGCGACATGCAACGCCCGCGCCCCGGCCCGGACGAGTTGCTGATCGCGGTCGCGGCGTGCGGTGTCTGCCGGACCGAGCTCGACCAAATCGACGGCCGCATCGCTCCACCGCTGCTGCCCGTGGTCCCGGGCCATCAGGCCGTCGGCACCGTGGTCGAAACGGGCGCGGCGGTCACGCGTTTCCGTCCCGGCGACCGGGCGGGCGCCACGTGGCTCTTCTCCAGCTGTGGCGCGTGCCACCACTGCCGCCGCGGCGACGAGAACCTATGCCCTGAGTTCCGGGCGACGGATTGCCACACCCACGGCGGCTACGCCGAATACCTCGTCATGCCGGAGCGTAACGCGGTGCAGATACCCGACGAGCTGTCCGGCTTCTCGCGCATCGCGCCGTTCATGTGCGCCGGCGCGGTCGGCTACCGCTCGCTGCGACTGAGCGACACCGAGGACGGGATGACGCTTGGCCTGTTCGGGTTCGGTTCGGCGCACCACTTGGTGCTGGCGATGGCGCGCGCCAAGTATCCGGCAAGGAAGGTGTTCGTGTTCACCCGCAACCCCGACGAACAGGCGCTCGCGTTGGAGCTCGGCGCCGATTGGGCGGGCGGCATCCACGACGAGCCACCCTCGCCGCTGGACCGCGCCATCGACACGACACCGGCCTGGCGCCCGGTGCTGGCCGCGCTGGAGCGCCTGCGCCCCGGCGGCATGCTCACCGTCAACGCGATCCGCAAGGCGGAGGCCGACAAGAACCAGCTGCTGAGCCTCGACTACGCCCGCCACCTGTGGATGGAGAAGCGGCTGCGGACCGTCGCCAATGTCACGCGCCGCGACGCGGAGGAGTTCCTGGCGCTGGCCGCGAGCGCGCGCATCGAGCCGGTGGTGCAAACGTATCCGCTGGAGCAGGCGAACGACGCCCTCGCCGTCCTGCGCGCCGGCCGCATCCGCGGCTCCAAGGTGCTCACGATCGCCTCGCACGCGTGACCGCCGCGGAAGGCGGTCGGGCCGGATCGCATGACATGCCTGGCACTTGTCCCCGCAGACGTAGCGCGGTCTACTTGCGGCGGGCACCATGCTGCTCACCACGGCGGCATGCCCATCCACGACGAGGAGAGCCCAATGGAGACGGCACTTGCATGGTTCGGCGACAACTGGCAGCGGCTCACCATTTCGCTCGGCGTGTTCGTCGTCGCGTTGGCGGTGCTGCTGTCGCTCCGCTGGATCGCCATGCGGGCCGTGGAATCGCGCTTGGGCGTCGTCCCGTGGCTCACGCCGCGCCTGGTCTTTGGGCAGCTGCGCGGGCTCTCGCTCGTGCTGGCGATCGTCGCCGCCGCCGGCCTCGCCATCATCCCATTCCCGGCCACGGCGGGCGCCAAGCAGTTCATGGAGCGGTCGCTCCTCAGCGTCCTCGTCGTCGTCCTCGGCATGTCGGCCTACGTCATCGTCGAAACCCTCTACTCCACCTGGTCGCGCTCGCTCCGCCTGCCGTACGAAATCGTCAACCTGAACGCGAACGTCGTCCGCATCGTCGTCATCGCGCTGTTCCTGCTCGTGCTGCTGGGCATCTGGGGCCTGCCCACGACACCGATCGCCATTCTGCTGGCGGCGGTGCTCATCGCGGGCGTGTTCGCCATGCGGCGCGCGCTGGAGAACTGGGTCACCTACGCGCTCTACCTCGTCAACCGCTCGGCGCACATCGGCGACCACATACGCCTCGACACCGAGGAGGAGGGCGTCGTCATCGGCATGTCGTGGCAGTGCATCGTGCTCCGCACCGACGACGGCCGCCAGATCACGATACCGATGACCAAGTTCGTGCAGGCCACCGTCACTAACTTCGGCCGGCCGATACGCAGCCAGCAACGGGCCTTCTACCGGGCCGTCGAGTACGTGACCTCGGACCTGCCGCAGACGCGCGCCGAGTTGCGCGAATGGCTGCGCCGCGAGCCGATGTGGAGCGTCTATTGGCAGGTGTTCAACGTGTGGGTGCGCGACGGCCTCGGCGACACCGACGTCGCCACGACCATCAGCCGCATCGACCCGTCGAAGTTCCCGTTGGAGGGGCTGCGCGCGGCCTTACTGGAAACCCTGAACCGCCAGCTGCCGGTGCGTTGAGCCGGCGCGGCCGCCGGAGCGGGGAATCGCCGGCGCGTGGCGAGGGGCGGGGCGTCGCGCCCCACCCCCTCCTTCGAATCGCATGTCGCGAACGGGCGCTACGGCTGGTTCATGTCGCGGCCGAACTTGCCACCGAGCACGGCGGCCGCCGCCCGTTCCTCGATGCCGGTGTCCTTCTCGCGCTCGTAGCCGAATGGCGCGTTGCGCCCGCCGTAGGCCTTCGTCACCACCAGCTTGCGCCACTGGATGACCTCGGCGTCAGTGCCGGAGAGCTTCTCCGGCGTGTCGTAGCGCTGGTTGAACATCATGCTGCCGTCTTGCGCCGAGAAGTTGTATTCGCCCATCCAGCGCAGCACGGTGTTATAGGTGAGCTTCCACCAGTATTTCTGCAGTGCGTTTTTCGGCTCCATCCAGTGGAAGTACCACAGGCGCGTCTTCCAGGGCTCCAGCGCCACGGGCATGCGGGTATACATGCCCATCAGCCCGCCGTCGTCCCGCTTGAACATGTCCAGGGGACTCTTCAGCGGGCGCTTCTGCGGGCCGAAGCGGTACATGCCCGGCAACCGGTGGCCGCCGCCCCAGCTCACGGGATCGCTCGGCGTGGGCGAGGGCACGCGCAGTATGGTGAGCAGCGGAGCGAATAGCCAGTTCCACACGCCGCGATAGTTGTGCTTCGGCCACCGCCAGCCGTTCGGGTACACGTCGATGACGCCGGCGCGACGCACGCCCCGGCGCTGCGTGTAGTCCAGCTTCAGGCCCGCGCCGGTGAAGATGGGCCGGTAACCGTCGGGCCCCGGCGCGCCGCCGACCTCGCCGCCCAGCAGCGCCTGCATGTTGTCCCGGTGGAGGTAGCCAACGTGCGAGTCCTGCGAGTTCTCCAGCGCCACGAGCCAGTTCGTGTTCCAGACGACGTGGTCGTTCCAGAGGATGTAGGCGTTGTCCTTGAAGAACTCCTCCGGCACGTCCTCCTCGATCGGGGCGGGGGCCGTGTCGCCGATCCAGACGAATACCACGCCCTTGAGGGTGCGGGTGGGGTACTTCTTGGCCTCGGTGCCGGGCTTGCCGCAGACGCGGGACTCGGGCCCCTCGCTCAACACCGCGACGTTGCGGCCCTCTTCGTCGAAGACCCAGCCGTGGTAGGGACAGGCGACGGTGCCCTTCCAGTGGACATGGCCCTCAGAGAGGCGGGCGCCGCGGTGGGGGCAGATGTCGGTGAGGGCGACGGCCTCGCCGTTCTTGGCCTGCAAGAAGACGAGGTCCTCGCCGAGCATGCGGACCTGGACGGGGCGGTTCTTGGGGACCTTGCGGGCGGTGATGGCGGGATACCAGTAGTTCCGCAGCCCGAGCTTCGGTATGAGATGACGGATGTCGCCCGCCAGGCTCGGCATCCTGCCGGCCTCCGGCGCCGCCGTCTTACGCGTGGGCATCGTGTCGACCATCGCTGTAGACCTCCCAATGGTTAGCCGGCGCTGACCGCCGCCGCCTTGCCCTTGCCGGACTTGGCGAGCGCCGGACCCGCGATGATGGCGCACTTCGACGAGTTGAAGATGTACGTCTCGGAGTAATCGATCACCGTCGGCTTCAAGCCGAGTTCGTCCATGGCGCCGGCGAGGCACACCCAGTTCAGCAGCTCGTGCTGCCCGGACTCCTCGATCTGGGCCAGGTTCAGGTCGCGCCAGTGGCGGAAGTCGCCGGACTTCAAGTCCTCGTAGCGGGCGCGGTCGGCCTCCACGTCGGGCCACAGGAAGTTGTGCTTCTTGGTGAGGAAGGCGTGCGACCAGCTAGACGAGCCCATGAGCACCGCGCGGTAGGGGCTGTCGCGCAGGATGCGGGCAACGGCGGCGCCCACGTCGTAGCACACCCGGGGCGATGGCGCGGGCGGGTCGGGCTCGTTGCCCGCGGTGGACAGCGTGTCGCCGCCGCGGTTGCGGACGACGCTGCTGCCATAGCAGTTCACATGGAATGGAACGAAGGGCACGTTGAAGCCCTTACGGTCGTAATCTAAATAGTTCACGGTGTTCAGGAAGGCATGGGCGAGGCCCTGGTGGTGGTGCCCCTTGTAGGAATAGGGAATGGGTATCCCCTCCTCTAGCAGCCGGCGGATCAGGTATTTCGCCGCCTCGGGTTGGCTCTTGCTCACGCGCACCGTGTCCTTCGGCTCGTTCCAGATGTTCGTCGCGCGGCTGTAGTTGCTCTCCCACGGCTTGTTGACGAACTCGTCCATGATGAAGGTGCAGAAGGGCGGGATGAGGTCCTCGCGGAAGTTCTCGTACTGGTCGTCGCCCCACACGAGCAGGAAATCGGGCTTGAAGTCGAGCACGGCCTGCCGCATCTGGCGGTAGGCGTTGATGACGTGCTCGCGGTGCAGCTTCGCCTGCGCTGTCGCGTTCTCGCCCTCGCGGCCAAACTCGCGCACCATCGCCGCCGGCCCGGCATCGGGGTCCTTCGCCTCCGCCGGTATGCGCGGACTCTTCAGATGGTTCCGCAGAATGTCGGCGAAGTTCTCGTCCGGGTAGCTGAAACCGGGGTGATGGCTTCCGCCAATGCAGAGAATGTCACCCAAGTGGCCTCCTTTTCCGATGATGACGCGCGTGCCGCCGCGCGTCACGCGCCGCGCGGTGCCTGGCGCTACTGTAGCGGGCGCGCGTATCGTTTTCCATAACCCTACCGACGGCGCCGGGACCTCAAAGTGTCGCGTTTGCGACGAACCGCGACGGAACGAGGCATCGCGAGGGCCACCCGCGCGAGAGCCTGCATGGATCGGCGGGCCGTCGCGAGCGCGCGGCGCCGTGCAACCCAAAAGGGCTCCGACAGCATCGGAGCCCCTTCGCCATATGCACCGCCGTCACCGCGCGGCGCCGGATGGATTCCGCGTTCGCGACGCGCTAATCGGAGCCGCCGGCCACCGTCGCCGCCGCGGGCGCGGGCGCCGCGTGCCCGCGGTCGCCCTCGATGCCGACGCGCGGCACCCAGGACAGGAACGACGGGAAATACCAGTTGGCCTTGCCCAGCAGCTTCATGCTCGCAGGCACGAGAACCGAGCGGACGATGGTCGCGTCGACCAGCACCGCAACGGCCAGGCCGAAGCCCATCTGCTGGAACGACACCATCTCGCCGGCGGCGAACCCGCCGAACACGGCGACCATGATGAGCGCCGCTCCGGTGATGAGGCTGGCCGTGGAGCGCAACCCAAACGCCACGGACCCCGTGTTGTCGCCGGTCTGGTCGTAGCGCTCCTTCACTCGGCTCAACAGGAACACGTGGTAGTCCATCGACAGGCCGAACAGCACCGAGAACAGGAACAGCGGGATCCACGCCTCCACGACGTCGTTCCGCGTGAAGCCGAACACGTCGACCAGGAAGCCCTGCTGGGTGACGAGCACGATCATGCCGTAGGCGGCGCCCACGGACAACAGGTTGAGCACGATGGCCTTGAGCGGCACCACGACCGACCGGAACACCACCATGAGCAGCATGAAGCTGAGCGACAGCACGAACCCGAAGACGATGGGCGCGTAGCGCTCCACGAGGTCCAAGAAGTCGATGTTGCCGGCGGTCTGCCCGGTGAGCAGCACTTGGGCGCCGGAGCCGGCGAAGGCGGCCGGCAGAATGGTGTCGTGGATACGCCGCACGGCGCCGACGGCCACGTCGTCCACGGGGTCGCCCTGCACGGGGATATCGATGCGCGCGACCAACCCGCTCTCCGCCACGCGGACGGTGGGCTCGCTTCCAAGCGTGTCGTCGCCGGCGAGGCCCTGCTTCAACTTCTCCAGCGCGGCTTGCACGCCGGGCGAGGCGATGTCGCCCTTCACGGCCACGATGGCGTTGGTCGTCGCGCCGCTCGTGAACTCGGACTGCAAGATCTTGAAACCCCGCTTCGACTGTAGCCCCTCGGGCAGCGTGGACACGCCGGCAAAGCCGAGGTTGATGCTGAAGTAGGGGATGGAGGCCGCGATGAGCACGCCGCCGGCGATGGCGAGGCTGACGACGGGGCGGCCCATGACGCGGTTCGTGATCCACTCCCAGAAGCCGCCATACTCGGCGGCGCCGGGCTTGGAGCGCGGCCGCACGGGCAGCGCGTTGACCTTGCCGCCCAGGATGCCGAGGACGGCGGGCAGCAGCGTGAGCGAGGCCAGCACGGCGGAGATGACGACGAGGATGGCGCCCATGGCGAGGCTGAAGAAGACGGTGGTGGGCACGAGCAGCATGCCGATGAGCGCGAGCACGACGGTCATGCCGCTGAAGAACACGGCGCGGTTGGCGGTGTGGCCGGCGATCTCGATGGCGTCGAGCTTGACGCGCCCGTGACGCAGCTCCTCGCGGAACCGCGAGACGATGAAGAGCGAGTAGTCGATGCCGACCGCCAGGCCCATCATCGTGATCATGTTGGTGACGAAGAAGGAGAGCTCGACGAACTGGCCGACGATGGCGGTGAGGCCAAGCGACGTGCCGATGGCGACCAGCGCGATGAGGATGGGCAGCAGCGCGGAGACGACGGTGCCGAACACGATGAGCAGGATGAGCAGGGCGACGGCGATGCCGAACGTCTCGCCCTTGCGGAGGTCTTCCTCGGACACGACCTGGAAGTCGTGGCCGAGCGTGGCGTCACCGGTGATGAGCACGTCGAACCCGCCCTGCCCATCGTTGGCGTGCACGACGTCGATCACCTTGGCGATGTTGGCGCCGGCGTCGCCGAAGTCGCCAGCCATGATCACGGGGATGAGCGTCGTGTGGCGGTCGCGCGAGACGAAGCTGGGGTCGGGGAAGACGTAGAAGGTCGCGACCGTCTGCACGACGTCGGGGCCGAGGCCCGCTATCTCGGCCGACAGCTGGCCCACGCGCTGGGCGAACGCGGGGTCGTCGACGGTCAACTCGGCGGAGCGCACGATGACGATTTCGCGCGCCCGCGCCTGGTCCATGAGGCCGGCCGCCCGCAGCGCCTCCACTGCCTGCTTGCTCTCCGGGTCGTTGGTGAAGTCCTGCTCCGTAGTGAGGGCGCTCGACAGCTGCGTGGCGACGAGCGTGCCGGCGACGACGAGCACCAGCACCCACGCGGCGACGACTGCCCACGGATGCTTTCCGCTGAAGCGGGCGAGACCGGTGGTGGACAGGATGGAGCGCGGCGACATGGCTGGGGACCTCCGTGAAAGGTGGTGTGGCGTTCGGGTCAGGACGTCGCGGGCGCGCGGCCGCGCGGAACGTGCTTGGGGGCGGACCCGCGCCCGCCGGCGTCCCGCGGCTTGCCGCGTTGGGCGTCCGGTTCGGCATTCGGTTCGGCGGCGGAAGCGGCGCGCGACAACGCCCCCGGGTTCCAAAGCGTGTCGTTGAAGATGGCGACGGCCGCCTTGACGTAGGACGCGGTGTCGATCGCCGGGTCGAACGCCTTTTGCTGCACGAAGCCATCGTGAATGGCGATCATCACGCGGGCCACCGCCTCGGGGTCCAGGTCGGGGTTCCAGTCGCCCCTGGCCTGCGCGGCGCGGACGACATTCGCCAAGCCCGCGGTGATGCGGGCCAGGTTGTCGGACATCAGCTGTCGCACGTCGGGGTTCACCGCCATCTCGGCCCAGAGCTGCAACGCGGCCCGGTTCGCGACCCGCGCCTCGGGGCCATCGAACTGCGAGAGGAAGGCATCGGCGAGGCGCCGCACCATCTGGCGTGTGTCGACGCCATCGATCGACTCCCGCAAGCGGGCCAGGTTGTGGTCCTGCGAGAGCTGGCACGAGGCGGCGATCATCTCCTCCTTGGAGGAGAAATAGCGATAAAGGGCGCCGGCGCTGACGCCCGCCTCCGCGCAGATGTCGTGCATGGTGGTGGGATGGAACCCCTTGCGCGCGAAGCACGCGAATGCCGCATCGAGGATGTGCCGGCGCCGCGCTTCGAGGTGTGCTTCGCTGACCTTGGGCATGTGGGGTGCCGCGACGGAAAGGGTAAAAAATGAACGCTCATTCTTTTATATTGTCGGGCGGGCGCTGTCAAACGGCATGACGGGCGGAATTACGAGCCTCGCTTTCCGAGGGCATCGTCCACCCAGCGCCGCGTCCATTGAGGCATCCCCGGCCCGCGGCGCGGCTCGTTGACGGCGTAGCGGATGAATGGTATGGTCGCGAAATCAGTTCTGCTACGGAAACAGTGTGCCAATAGACGAATGGACATTTTGTTTCGTATGCACATCATCTGTCCCGCGTATATGCAACCGCTCATTCGCCGTTCTTCGTCGCTTTTGGAGGCATCTCGTCAGACTAGACCGATGCGGCCGGCGGCGGGCACGTGGCTCATCGAGGAGGTGCCATGCTTCGCAAGTTCAGGCTCCCACTGGTTTCGGCTTTGACGTTGGCGATGGTGTTCGCCCTCGCGGCATGCGGCGGCGACGAGGAAGCCACGCCGACGTCCGCCCCGGCGCAGTCGCCGACGCCCACGGCGGCGCCCGGCACGACCCCCACCGCCGGCGCCACCCCAACCACCGGCGCGGGGGCGACCCTCGACCCGAACTTCAAGGCCGAGTTCCGCGTCCTCGCCCAGGTCGCCACCTACGCCCCCATGATCGAGGGCTGGAAGGAGATGGTCCGCCGCGGCCTCGGCGACAAGATCACCTTCACCGTGCAGGACGCCACCGAGGGCGACGCCGTCGACTACACCAACCGCAACCCCAACCGCTACACCCGCACGATCTTCCGCCTCAACGAGGACCATGTCCCGCTCTGGGAGGTCGGCCAGAACTTCACCGGCGGCAAGACCATCTCCCCGCGCCCCCAGAACCTCTGGACCGCCTTCTCCGCCGCCTGCATGAACTGGTACACGCTCGACCCCAACATCAAGACCATGCTGGACATGAAGGGTAAGCGGGTCTACATCGGCACGCCGTCGAACACCGTGCTGCCCGTGGCCGAGCGCCTCCTGCGGGCCGCCGGCATGGAGGGCCAGTTCACGCCCATCATCGGCGGCGCGAAGCTCGGTCAGGATTACCTAGCCGACCGTGACGTGGACGTCGCGGGCTCCGGCATCATCTTCGCCGGCCACCCGCTCGCCTCGGCCACGGCGCAATACAAGCAGATCGCCCAGCTCACCGGCTCCCTGCACTTCGTCAGCATGCCGATCGAGGTGATCGAAAAGGCGCGCGAGCAGAACCCCGAATGGGTAGAGGCGTACCTGCTGCCGCCCGTGAAGATCTACCGGGCGACCTGAGCCGCAACGCCAACGTGAACTACCCCATCGCCAAGAGGACGGCTGGTGCGTCAGCTCCATCACGATGAACTTCCAGACCAGCCCCGAGACCGAGGAGAACGTGGTCTACCAGATCGTGAAGGCCATCGTCGACAACCGCGACCTCACGGACCAATATTTCGCCTTCATCTCCTAGGTTTGGAAGGAGCGCATGGCGCACATCTAGAACCCACAGTCCACCTTCCACCCCGGCGCGCGCCGCGCCTAACGGGGGGGGGGGCATCACCTACGGCA
>VGZX01000053.1 GCA_016872415.1 SAR202 cluster bacterium
GCGCCGGCGATGCCGGGGCTGCGCGTGCTGGGGCAGATCGCGAACACCTACGTTATCGCCGAGGGGCCGGACGGCATGTATCTGATCGACCAGCACGCGGCGCACGAGTCCGTGCTGTTCTACCGGCTCTTGCGTCATTGGGAGGAGCGCGCGGCGGAGCAGCAGGCGCTGCTGGAGCCGCTGCCGGTGGACCTGACGCCGGAGCAGGCGGAGGCGGCGACGACGGCGCGGGCCAAGCTCGCGCGGTTCGGGTTCGCGCTGGAGCCGTTCGGCGGCCGCGCTTGGCTCATTCGGGGCGTGCCGGTCATGGCGCGTCAGGCGCCGCCCGGGCGGCTGGTGGCCGAGCTGCTGGATGGCATGCACGGCGCATCGCCGGCCGGCACGCCGACTCACTGGGCGATGGCGGCCTCCATTGCGTGTCACAGCGCCATCCGCGCGGGGCAGGCGTTGTCGCGGCAGGAGATGGAGGCGCTGGTTGACGCATTGTCGCGCGACGCGAACCCCCAGCATTGCCCGCACGGGCGGCCGACCACGGTGCGCGTGACGACGGCGATGCTGGAGCGGGAGTTCGGCAGGGCGTGAGCGCGCTTCGCGTCATACTCGCGACGGCGAACCCGGCGAAGGCCGAACGGCTGCGGCGGCTGTGCGCGGGCCTGACCCTGGCGCTGGAGGACGGCCGTGAAATGACGGCCGCGCCGGAAACGCCGGAGGAGACCGGCACGTCGCACATGGCGAACGCCGTGTTGAAGGCTGTGGCGTGGTCGCGCGCGCTCGATGGAGCGGTGACGCTGGCGAGCGACGGCGGGTTGAGCATTCCGGCGCTTGGGGCGGATTGGCGGAGCCTGCTGACGAGGCGGGCTACGGAGCAGGCGGCGGGCGGACGGGCGCCGACCGACGCGGACCGCGCGCGCTGGCTGCTTGCCATGCTGCGACGGCTCAAGGATGGCGACCGCGCCGCGTTCTGGACCGAGGCGGTCGCCATCGCGCGGCGCGGCGTGCTGACGGGCGCGTGGGAAGCGTCGGGCATGCGGGGCGCCATCGCCCAGGATTTCCTGCCGGATGCCGGCACCGCCGGCGGCTTTTGGGTCAGCGGATTGTGGGTGTCGCCTTCGGGGAAGCGACTGTGGCAGCTGACGCCCGACGAACTGGCCGGGGCGGACGAACCGTGGACGCGCATCGAGGGGCCGGCGCGGGACATGCTCGCGCGCATGAGCGCGGCGACGCCGGCGGGCTAAGGCAGCGAGACAGTCGCCTCCGCGCCGTCGTCGAGGCGCACGACGCCGTCCTTGGCGAGCGCCCGCACCAGGCCGCGCAGCCATTCCGCGTGCAATGCCGCGTCGAAGTCGTCGCGCACTCGTGGGCCGAGGGCGGCCAGCGTGAGCGAGCCGCCGTTGGCGAGCGCGCCGAGCGCCGCGACGATGCGGCCACGGTAGAAGCGCGTGGAGCCCTCGAACCTGCCCTGCTTCGCCTTGTATGGCACCGAGGATTCGGCCAGGGCGCGGGCGTCGCCGCTCTGCAGGCGCGGCGCGGCGGCACAGTGGGCGCGCACGGGGCACAGCATGCAGCGGGGCCTGGAAACGGTGCAGACCGTCGCGCCGATGTCCATGAGCGCCTGATGCCACGTGGCGCCGTCGAGCGGGGCGCCGGGGGCGGGCAGCCAGGCGGCGGCCAACGGCTCCAGCGCCTTGCGGGTGGGAGGCGTCAGGCCGTGCTCGACGCGGCTGAGGACACGGTAGATATTCGTGTCGAGCAGCGGCACGTTGGCGCCGAAGGCGAAGCTGGCGACGGCCGCGGCCGTGTAGGGACCGATGCCGGGCAGCGACAACAGACCCGGGACGGCGCGGGGCAGCCGGCCACCGTGATGGCTGACGACGGCCTGGGCGGTGCGCTGCAGACGCACGGCGCGGTTGTTATAGCCCATGCCGGACCAGGCACGGATGACATCGCCGGTGGGCGCGGCGGCGAGTGCTTGGAGCGTGGGGAACGCGGACAGGAACTCATGGTATTTTGGGATCGCGCGGTCGACCTGCGTCTGCTGGAGCATGACCTCGGAGACGAGGATGGCGTAAGGGTCGCGGGTGCGGCGCCAGGGCAGGTCGCGCGCGTTGGTGGCGTACCAGACGGCCACGGCCTCGTGCAGCGCAGATGGCTCGGCCACGGCTACGACTGCCCGGCAAGCAGCTCGTTGAGGATCCGGCGGAGCTGGTCCTTGCTCATGGGGCCGATGAACTTGCGGACGACCTGCCCATCGGCGTTCAGGAAGAACTTCTCCGGCACGCCGCGCACGCCGAAATCGACCGCGATGCGGCCGCGGTCGTCGATGGCATTCGGGTACGTCACGTCATAGCGTTGGATGTGCCGGATGACATCGCCGGGCTCGTCCCAGATGGCGATGCCGAGGAACTCCACCGGCCTGCCGGCGAACTCCTGGTAGACGGTGGCGAGGTCGGCCGCCTCGAGCTGGCAGGGGCCGCACCACGACGACCAGAAGTCGATCATCACCACCTTGCCTCGGAGCGCCTCGTCGGTCAGCTGGGGGCCGTTGTCGAGCGTGGCGACGTCGAAGGACGGCGCCTGACGCGGCGACGTGTTGACGAAGCCCGGATCGTTGTTGACCGCCAGCCCGCCGGGAGTGCCGCGCGCGGCGATGAGGCCCCACGCCAGCAAGCTGATGATGGCGAGAATTGGCGTCATCGTCAGGCCGTAAAGCAACCAGCGGCGGCGGGCCGACGTGTTGGGGGTGGCGGTCGTGTCGCTCGTCATGGGGCGTGTTTCAACATACAGCGTACATCAGCGCGGCTCGCCGCGTGAGGTGTCGAGGCGGCCGGCGCGTGGAGCCACCGCGACGGTCGCGCCCGGTGCCCGGTGGCGTGCCGGCGCGCGGTCAACCATCGAACGCGGAAAGCCCGGTGAGGTGCCGCCCCAGGATGAGCTGGTGCATGTGGCGCGTGCCCTCGTAGGTGTTCACCGCCTCGAGGTTCATCGCGTGCCGCATGGTCGCGAACTCGTCGAGGATGCCGGCGGCGCCCAGCAGGTCCCGGCAGGCCCGGGCAATGTCGAGGGCGGTCTGCGCGTTGCGGTATTTGGCGATGCTGATTTGGCTGAAGTGCAGGCGCCCGGCGTCCTTCTCGTCGGCCAGGTGGTGCGCCAGCAACTGCCCCAGCGACAGCTCGGCGGCCATGTCGGCCAGCTTTGCCTGCACCAACTGGTAGCCGGCGATGGGGCGCGAGAACTGCTTGCGCCGCTTCGCGTAGTCCAGTGTCTCGTGCAGGCAAGCCGCCGCCGCGCCCAGCACGCCCCAGGCGATGCCGAAGCGCGCATGGTTGAGGCACTCCAGCGCCGACACGAGGCCCTTGGTCGCCGGCAGCAGGTTGGCCTCCGGCACATCCACGCCGTCGAGGCCGACGCCGGCGACGCTGCTCATGCGGAGCGAGAGCTTATGCTTGATCTCCTCGACCGTGACGCCGGGGCGGTCGCGCTCCACGAGGAAGCCGCGCACGCCTTCGCCCAGCTTCGCCCACACAACGATGACCTTCGCGAACGCGGCATTCGTGATCCAATGCTTGGCCCCCGTGATGCGAAACCCGCCGCGCACCGCCACGGCGCGGGTTTCCATGCCGCCGGGGTCGCTGCCGTGGTCGGCCTCCGTCAGCGCGAAGGCGCCGAGCGAGTGACCGGCCGCCATTTCGGGCAGCCAGCGTTGCTTCTGCTCCTCCGAGCCGTGCAGCCAGATGGCCGTCATCGCCAGCGACGATTGCACCGACATGAACGAGCGGAGGGCGGAGTCCCCGCGCTCCAGCTCCTGCATCGCCAGGCCATAGGCCCGCGCGCCGAGGCCGGCGCAGCCGTAGCCGTGGATGTGCGCTCCGAACAGGCCCAGGCCGGCGAGCGGCCCCATCAGCTCGGTGGGGAAGGTGCCTTCGCGGAAATGGGGGAGGATGACGGGCATCGCCTCCCGCTCGACGAACTCGCGCACGGTGTCGCGCACCTGGCGTTCGTCGTCAGTGAGCTTGCCGTCGAGGGCAAGCAGGTCGAATCCGCGATAGGGTTCCAAGGCGGCTCCGGCGGTGCGGAATAGGGCGCCACGATGGGCGTCAGCCAGTATACCTCACCGTTCGCGCCGTCCGCACCGGCGGGCGGTGCTTGCCATGCGTGCTACGCTGGTGTCGTTGCGTGTGCAACTATTGGAATGACGCGCCATGGGAGGTGGCGACATGACGACGACGACTGGGAGCCGCACGGTGGCCCGCATCGTGAAGAGCACGCGCACCGTCGAAGGTGGCGGCTTCATCGTGACCAGGCCGTTCCCGACGGAGCGGCTGGACATGTTCGACCCGTTCTTGCTGCTGGACCAGATGGGGCCGGTGGACTACAAGCCGGGCGAGGCGGTGGGCGCGCCCGACCACCCGCACCGAGGGTTCGAGACGGTGACCTATGTGCTGGAAGGCGACATGGAGCACCGCGACTCGGCCGGCAATCGCGGCAAGTTGAACGCCGGTGACGTGCAATGGGGCACGGCTGGCGCCGGCGTGGTGCATTCGGAGATGCCGTCGAGTGAGATGCTGGAGCGCGGCGGACGGATGTTCGGCTTCCAGCTGTGGGTGAACCTGCCGCGCCGCGATAAGATGATTCCGCCGCGCTATCAGGACACGCCGTCCGCGCGGATTCCGGTGGTGACCAGCGCCGACGGCAAGGCGCGGGTGAAGGTGATCGCCGGCGAGTCGTTGGGGCGAAGGCCGTGATCGACACGCGCACGCCGATCCTCTACCTGCATTTCACGCTGGGGCCGGGGGCGCGGGTGCGGCAGCCGGTGCCGTCCACGTTCAACGTTTTCGCCTACGGGGTGCGGGGGGACGCGCTGCTGGGGCCAGATGGGAGCGTGCTGCGGCAGGCCGAAATGGCGATGTTCGCCGCCGACGGCGACACGGTGACGCTGGCCGCTCCGGACGACGCGGTGGCGCCGGTGGACGTGTTGTTGATCGGCGGGGTGCCGTTGCGGGAGCAGGTGGCGCGCTATGGCCCATTCGTGATGAATACGCGCGAGGAGATACTCCAAGCGTTCAAGGACTACCAGGATGGGAAGATGGGCGCGATTCAGGCGCAGCCCTAGGGAACGGGCTCCATGTCAAGGGAGGGGCGGCGAACGGGCTGCCCCTTCCTTGCTTTATGTCCGCGGCGCGGATGGCCGAGGCCGGACGGCTGCCGGCGATGGCCGTGGGACGCCTCAGGCGCGGACGTCGGGCGCGGTGCCGAGGAAGTCGCGCTGCCAGGCGGCATGCTGGGCCGCGCCGGTGGCGATGCCCATGACCTCGCTCGACGCGACGCGGTCCTTCATCTCGCTTGGCACGCCGCAGTCGCGCTGGTGCTTCAACGCGTCGTGGACCGCCTTCACCGCCATTTGGAAGGGCGTGTGGCCGCGGAGGCCGACGCGCACGCCATGCCTTGCCATGATCTCGTAGGTGAGTGCCTCGGGCGTGCTGCCGAGCAGCAGCGGGAGCGATGTGACGCCGCGGATGGCCGTCAGCTGCTCCTCGCTCTTGACGTCGGTGAGGAAGATGCCGTCGACGCCGGTGGCGCCATAGGCCTTCACGCGGGCAAGGGTCGATTCGAGGCCCTCGACGCCCAGCGCGGCGGTGCGGCCGATGACGACCGTGGCCGGGTCTTGGCGGGCGGCGAGCGCGGCGCGCAGCTTGCCCTCCATCTCGGAGACCGAGATGATCTCGGTCTTCGCGACGCCGTGGCGGGCGGGCAGCAGCGTGTCCTCGATGGTCATGGCGGCGACGCCGGCGTCCTCCAGTTCGCGGACCGTCCGCATGACGCTCATCGCATTGCCGTAGCCGTGGTCGGCGTCGACCATGAGGCTGAGGCTAGACGCGCGCGTGACGCGGTGCGCCTGCTCGGCGAACTCGGTGAGGGTGATGACGGCGATATCCGGGGCGCCCACGGCGGCGGCGCTGGCGACCGAGCCGGCCATCATGCCGATTTCGAAGGCGAGCGATTCGGCGATGCGCGCCGAGATCGGGTCCCAGACGGAGGCGGGGCGGATGGCGCGGTCGCCGGATAGGACATGGCGGAAGCGCCGGCGGCGGTCGGTGGGGTGCATGGGCTGGCTCCTGTGCGGAATGCGAGGATGATAGCGCACGCGCGCGGGGCATTCGTCGCGCGAGCCGGAAGCGTGGGCATGCGACGCGCGGAGTGCACCGGACTCCGTTGCATCTTCGCCAGGTTCGTGTGTATGATGCGGGCCATTCCCAGACCCCGTCGCAAGAACGAACCGTTCCCGCGCCTGGGCCCTTGTCTGGAGCGCGCAGCGGCGCTTGCCCGGTTACTGGAGATTAGTGTGGAGCTTTAAGGAGAGCGCCGCTATGAGGATCTTCGTAGGAAACCTGCCCTGGGCGATTCACGACGACAGCCTGCGTGACCTGTTCGCACCCTATGGAAACGTGACTTCGGCGACGGTGATGGTGGACCGAGAGACCGGGCGCTCCAAGGGGTTCGGTTTCGTCGAGATGCCAGAGGCGAGCGAGGCGCAGACGGCGATCGCCGCGCTGAACGGCAAGGATGTGAGCGGGCGCCCGCTGACGGTGAACGAGGCGCGGCCGCGCGAGGCCCGCACGGGCGGTGGCCGGGCCGGTGGCGGCATGGGCGACCATCGCTGGTAAGGCTCGACTCTCCAAACACGCAAGGACGCGAAAGGCCCCGGTGCTCCGGGGCCTTTCCTTTTTGCCTGCCGGCTCGCTTGCCGCGCGCGGCTCTTTGGACTGGCCGGCGGCCCTCGCGGGCGTGGCGCGGCCGGCCGCGCCGTTGTGCTACACTGGTGC
Source organism: SAR202 cluster bacterium (assembly GCA_016872415.1). Lineage (GTDB taxonomy): Bacteria > Chloroflexota > Dehalococcoidia > Lucifugimonadales > Australimonadaceae > VGZX01. Next base: position 6,822 of record VGZX01000053.1, read on the forward strand.
CGTGTGCTTTGGTCGCCCATCGGTTGAAGTTCGTATGAACGAATAACGCGCGGAGCGTGCCCATCACACCGCACGCGGGCAAACGCAAGGTGTCCATCACCGGCCTGGGCAGGGTCATTCGAGCGGTTCCCCGACGCGGCGGCGGGCATGCGCCGCCGCCGTGGCTGGCCTTCATCGGCATCGTCACCGGCCTCGCCGTCGTGCTGCCGCTGCTCTACCTCATCATCCGCACCGTCGGCGCCGGCGCCGAGGTGCTCGACCTCATCCTGCGCGCGCGCTTGCTCACCGTGCTCGTCAACACGGTGGTGTTCATGGTGGTGGTGGCCCTGGGCAGCGTCGTCATCGCTGTGCCGGTGGCCTTCTTGACGCTGCGGACCGACATGCCGTTCCGGCGTTTCATGGCCGTGGCGACCCTGATTCCGCTGGTGGTGCCGAGCTACGTGGCGGGTTACGTGGCGGTGGTGGCGCTGGGCCCGCGCGGCATGCTGCAACAGGCGTTGGAGCCGCTGGGCGTCGAGCGCCTGCCGGAGATATACGGCTTGCCGGGCGCCGCGTTCGTGCTCACCTTCATCTCCTATCCCTACGTGTTGCTGTCGGTGCGCGCCGCGCTCATCCGAATGGACCCGGCGATGGAAGAGGCCGCGCGGGCGCTGGGCCGGAACGCGCTCCAGACGTTCATCGGCGTGACGCTGCCGCTGCTGCGGCCGGCGGTGGCGGCCGGCGCGCTGCTGGTGGCGCTGTACGTGCTCAGCGAGTTCGGCGCCGTTTCGCTGCTGCGCTTCGAGACCTTCACCCTTGCGATCTACGTGCAGTACGAGTCGGCGTTCAACCCGGCGGCCGCGTCGTCGCTGGCGCTGGTGCTGGGCGTGATGGCGCTCGGCATCGTGTGGGTGGAGTCGAGCACGCGGGGGCGAGCCCGCTACTACCGCAGCAGCGGCGGGGTCACGCGGCCGCCGTCGTTGGTGCGGCTGGGACGCTGGCGCTGGCCAGCGCTGGCGTTGGTGTGCCTGCCCGTGCTCATCGGCCTGGTCGCGCCCATCGGCGTGCTCGGCTACTGGCTGGCGCGCGGCGTGGCGAACGGCGAATCGCTGGACTTCCTTGGCGCGGCGACGCGGAATTCGCTGTGGATGGCGGCGCTCGCGGGGGGCGTGACGGTGCTGCTTGCCGCGCCGGTCGCTCTGCTCGCCGTGCGCTACCCCTCCCGCTTGAGCGCGCTGCTGGAACGGATGACCTACCTGGGCTTCGCGCTGCCCGGCATCGTGGTCGCGTTGGCGCTGGTGTTCGTGGGCGCCAACGTGGCGCCCGCCGTTTACCAGACGCAGCCGTTGCTGCTGTTCGCCTATGTGCTGCTGTTCATCTCGGTGGGCGTGGGCGCCCTGCGGACGTCGCTGCTGCAAGTGAGCCCGCACCTGGAGGAGGCCGCGCGGAGCCTTGGCCTTTCCAGTTGGCGCGCGATGCTGCGCGTGACGCTGCCGCTGGTGCTTCCCGGCGCACTGGCGGGCGGCGCGATGGTGTTCCTGCTGACGATGAAGGAGCTGCCGGCGACGCTGATCCTGGGTCCGGCGGGATTCGACACGCTGGCGACCGCCGTGTGGAGCACGGTGTCGGAGGCGTTCTTCGCCAGGGCGGCCGTGCCGGCGCTGCTGTTGATCGTGGTGACGGGCCCGCCGACGGCCTACCTCGTGTTGCGCGAGCACCACCGCCGGCGCGCCGACGCCAACCTTCCCACCGTCGAGGCTGTGCCATGAGCGTTTCACCGCGGGTGCGGCGGCAGGAGCCCGAACTTCGGCGCGAGGATACCGCCATCCATCTGGAAGGCGTGACGTGCACCTATCCCGGCGCCGTCACACCGGCGTTGCGCGGAATGGACCTGGCGATCAGGCCGGGCGAGTTCTTCAGCATCCTGGGGCCCAGCGGGTCGGGGAAGACGACCGCGCTGCGCGTCATCGCGGGTTTCGAGCGGGTGCAGGCGGGCACCGTTTCCATCGGCGGGCGCGTCGTCGGCACGCCGCGGCGGCACGAGCCGGCCGACAAGCGGAACGTGGGCGTGGTGTTTCAAGATTACGCGCTGTTTCCCCACATCGACGTGCTGGGCAACATCGCCTTCGGCTTGCGGTCGGCGCCGAGGGATCGGTGGGGCGAGCATGTGCAGGCGTTGGTGCGGATGGCCGGGCTCGAGGGCTTGGAAGCGCGCTTCCCGCATGAGCTGTCGGGCGGACAGCAGCAGCGAGTCGCCGTCGCGCGCGCGCTGGCGCCGAACCCCGTCGCGATCCTGCTGGACGAGCCGTTCAGCAATCTCGACCGCCGGTTGCGGGCGCAGCTGCGCCGCGAGGTGCGGGCGCTCATCAGCAACATTCGCGCAACGGCCGTTCTGGTGACGCACGACCGCGAGGAGGCGCTTGCCATGGCGGACCGCGTGGCGGTGCTGTCGGACGGGCGCGTGCTGCAGGCGGACACGCCGGAGGCGCTCTACGAGCGTCCCGCGACGCCGCTGGTGGCGCAGATGGCCGGCCCGTGCGATTTGCTGCCGGGGCGGATCGCCGGGGACCGGGTGGAGACGGAGGCGGGCGCCTTCCCATGCGAGCGGGCGATGGGCAATCCGGTCGATGGCGCGCCGGTGCTGGCGCTTGTCCGATCCCACGAGCTGACGCTGGAGCGAGCGGGCCGGCCGGGCGATGGCGGGCGCGAGGCGCGCGTCGTCTATCACGAGTTCGGCGGGGACTCGATCGAGTACGACCTGCGGCTGGCGTCGGGCGCGGTGCTGCGGCTGCGGCAGGCGTCGGACGCGCATTTCGAGCCGGGGGCCACCGTGCGGCTTGCCGTGCTGCCGGGACGCCGGGTCAAGGTGTTCGACACTTCCGCCACCTGAGCACGCGCTTGTCGACGACCGCAACCCCAACGGAAATCGTGATCCTCGGCGCGGGCCCGGCTGGGCTGGGCGCCGCGTATCAACTCGCCAAGCAGCGCAAGGCGCGCGTGACGGTCGTCGAGCAGCGCGACACGGTGGGCGGCGCCGCCGGCAGCTTCGAGGTCGGCGGCGTGCGCGTGGACCATGGGAGCCACCGGCTGCACCCGGAGTGCGATCCTGCCATTTTGGCGGACTTGCGCGCGCTGCTGGGCGACGACCTGCTGCTGCGCCCGCGGCATGGCCGCATTCGCCTGCGCGGCCGCTGGATCCACTTCCCGCTCAAGCCGCTCGACCTGCTGCGGCGCCTGCCGCCGGGCTTCGTGCTCGGCGCGGCGGCGGACGCGGTGACGGGGCCATTGCGCCGGAGGCGCCGCGAGCCCGAGACTTTCGCCAGTGTGTTGGAGCGGGGCATCGGCCCCACCATCTGCCGCGATTTCTACTTCCCCTACGCCGAGAAGGTGTGGGGCGTGCCGGTCGAGGACATCTCGCCGGTGCAAGCGAGGAGGCGGGTGACCGTCAACTCGCCGTCGAAGCTGCTCGCGCGGGTCGCGCGCGGCATGCGCCGGAAGGCGCCGGCCTCGTTCTACTGGCCGCGCCGGGGCTATGGGCAGATCGCAGAGCACCTGCGCGAGGCGGCGGAGCGGAGCGGCGCGACGGTGCTGATGGGCACGCGCGTGGAGGCGGTGGAGACGCTGGGCGGCAGGGCGGTCGCGGTGCGCGCGCGTCGCGGCGACGCGAGGGAGCGGTTGGCCGCGTCTCATGTGTGGTCGACGGTGCCCATGACGACGCTGGTGCGGCTGATCGAGCCGGCGCCGCCGGCGGCGGTGCGGGAAGCGGCAGCGTCGTTGCGGTTCCGCGCCATCGTCTTGGTGTACCTGGTGTTGGAAGCCGGGCGGTTCAGCGAGTACGACGCGCACTACTTTCCCGAGGCCGATGTCGCGATCAGCAGGCTGTCGGAGCCGAAGAACTACGCGGCGCTCACCGAGCCGCGCGACCGGACGGTGCTGTGCGCCGAGGTGCCTTGCGATGTCGGCGACGCGGTGTGGGCGATGAGCGACGAGGAGCTGCGGGATCTGGTGGCGGCATCGCTGGCGCGGGCGGGCATCCCGCTGCGGGTACCGGTGGCGGAGGTGACGACGCGCCGCTTGAGCCACGGCTATCCGGTGTATCTGGCGGGGTTCGAGCGGCATTTCGATGCCGTGGACGCTTGGCTGGGGGAGATCGACGGGCTGCTGACGTTCGGGCGGCAGGGGTTGTTCGCGCACGACAACACGCACCACGCGCTGCACATGGCCTATGCGGCGGTGGCGAGTCTCGGCATGGATGGCCGGTTCGACCGTGAGCGATGGTCGGCGTTCCGGGCGGTGTTCGACAAGCACGTCGTGGTGGACTAAACGGCAACGCGGCGCTCGCCAGCGACAGACCGTTGACGCGCGGCGAGAGCGCGTATATGCTTCCGTTATGAGTTCGTACATACTAACAACTAAGTTTTGACGAACGACTAATCAGTGCAGCCGTCTCTCCCAGGACTTTCGTGTATGCGAATCCCAAGCATCTTGTCGCTCGGCCCCGCCGGGCCGAGCCCAAGGCCGAACGCCGCGCTCCTGCTGCAAGGCAAACGCCCACGGGTCGTCGCCGGGTTGGCACTGACGGCGCTGGCGCTGACCGTCGCGCTGTGGGCGACCGACGCCACCAAGGTGGGGAGCGCATTCCACGCGATGGCCTCGCGGCCCGTGCTGCTCGGCGCCTTCCTCGCCGCCTATCGCCTTGCGTTCGGGCTCCGCGCCATGGCGTGGCGGCGGCTGGAGCCGCGCCTGAGCGCCCTCGGGGCCTTTTCCATCCTACAGACCGCACTGTTCGCCAACCACGTGCTGCCGCTCAAGGGCGGCGACGTCATCAGGCCGCTCCTCGCCGCGCGACGTGGCGTGCCGCTGACCGAGGCCGTGGCGTCGTCGGTCGCCGCGCGCGTCATCGACTTCGCCGCGCTCATCGCGATAGCGGGAACGTTGATCGCATGGTCGCCGCGCGGCATGTCGCTCAGCCCCGCCGCATTGCTGCTGCCGCCGGCGTCCGTCGGGGCGGCGGCCCTGCTGCTCATCTGGTTGCGAGCCGACGGCGCCATCCCGCCGATGCCGCGGCGGTTGGAGCTCGCCGTCGCCCGCGTCCGCGCGGCCACGCGGCGCATGAGCAACCGGAGGCTGGCGTCCGCGATGGCTTGGACGCTGCCGAGCTGGCTGCTGGAGGGCGCCGTGCTGTACGTGGCGGCGCGCGCCATGGGAGCCGAGGTATCGCCGGCGGCTGCCGTGGCGGCAACCGCGTTCACGATTCTGTTCCAGGCGTTCCATTTCACGCCCGGCGGCATCGGCGTTTACGAAGCGTCGATGACGGCCGCGCTGGCCGCCCACGGCGTGCCGCTGGAGCATGGGCTCGCGCTGGCGGTGTTCACGCATGGGCTCAAGTTCGGTTACTCGTACACGGCCGGCCTCGCATTCACGCTCTTGGAGCAGCGCCACGCGCTCGGCATGGGCGCGGTGGGCAAGCGGCATTGGGCGAGCGTGCGCCCGGCGGCCGCCGCGCGCTGGGTGCCGGCCGTCGCGGCGCTTGCGACCGCGGCCTTGTCGCACGGCTGGAACCAACGCGGATGGGAGGCCTGGGCGGGCCTTGGCGTTGCCGCCGCTGCCGTCGCGCCGCTCGCGTTGGTTCTCAGCCGCGTCCGTTTCAACGGGCCGCTGCTCGTGGTGGCCGGGGGGCTCGCGCTGGCCGCGCTTCCGCTTTTCGGCGCGCCTGGTGCCGTCGACACGGCCCTCTTCATGGGCGTGTTCGCCCTGTCCGCGCTCGCGCTTGGCCGTGGGTTGTCCGCCGTTGGGCTGGCCGGCTCCCTGCTGGCGGGCCTGGCGCTCTACGTTTCCGTGGCCGGCGGCGGCATCGGCGCCGGCGTGGAGGTCGCGGCCTACGCGGCGGCCGCGGGCATCGCCATGCTGCTGCTGCGCCAGTGGGTGCCGGCGTGGGTGCCGCTGCCCGCGGCGCCCGCGCGGAGGAGTGGGCCGCTCGTCGTGATCGTCCCGGCGCTCAACGAGGCCGCCAACCTGCCGCGGACGCTCGCCGCGGTTCCGC
>VGZX01000054.1 GCA_016872415.1 SAR202 cluster bacterium
CGGCGACCACCACATCGTCTTCGAGAAGAAGACGTAGCTCGACGGTCCCCTCCCTTCCGCGCCGCGTGGCTCGGCCCATGAGGCGTTGCTTCGCCGGCACCCGCGCGTTCGCGTAGAATCCGTGCATCATCTTGGAGGTCATGCCCGCATGAAGGCGATCCGTTACCACGAGTTCGGTGGCCCGGACGTGTTGCAGCTCGACGAGATCGCGAAGCCGGAGCCCGGGCCGAACGAAGTGCTGGTGAAGGTTGCCGCCATCGGCGTCAACTTCTCCGAGATCGGCCGGCGCGCCGGCAAGTTCCCGCTCATGCCCGGCCAGAGCCTGCCAATGACCCCCGGCTACGAATGCGCCGGCGTCGTCGAGCATGTCGGTTCGGGCGTGCCGCCGACGAGCTTCAAGCCCGGCGACCGCGTGCTTGCCCGCGCCATCGCCAACACCTACGCCGAGTACGTGGCCGCCCCTGCCGCATCGCTCTACCAGATCCCGCCGACGTTGAGCTTCAATGACGCCGCGACGCTCTCGGGCGCGTTCACCACGGCATGGGCCGCCGTCGTGCTGGCCGGCAAGGTGCAGAAGGGCGAGACGGTGCTGGTGCAGGCCGCCGCCAGCGGCGTGGCGATCGCCGTCGTGCAGCTCGCCAAGCATGCCGGCGCGACGGTCATCGGCACCGCCAGCTCGGACGAGAAACTGGCCTGGGCAAAGCAGTACGGCCTGGATCACGGCATCAACTACGTCACCCACGACTTCATGGCTGAGGCCAAGGGCCTGACCGGTGGCAAGGGCGTGGACGTCATCATCGACGGCGTGGGCGGCGACGTCTTCTTGAAGGGCCTCAAGACGCTGCGCGTCGGCGGGCGCATGGTGGTGTATGGCGTCGCCGGCGGCAAGCGCACCGCCGAGGTCACGCTGCCGGAGCTGTGGTTCAACAGCCTCACCATCGTCGGCGCCAGCAGCGGCACCACGTCGCGCGAGGCGTTCCAGCAGATGATTCACATGGTGGCGGATGGCCGCCTGAAGGCGACGGTCGACCGCGCATGGCCGCTGGCGCGGGCCGCCGAGGCGCACCGCTACATCGAGGACCGCAAGGTGCGCGGCAAGGTCGTGTTGACGCCCTAGCGGACGGCATAGCGCGCGACGGGACTTACGCCCGCCGCATGAGCGCCAAGGAACATCTCATGGCATGGCCTCGTCGTTCACTGTTACTGGACGACGAGGCCATGCTGGCTTCATCGCGTCGCACCACGGTCGACCCCGTGACCTTACTACCGGACTAGGTTGCGTCAACCGCCCGTTGCCGGCCCCGCGCTCCAACTAGAACATGCGTGCGCCAACGAATTGCTTGCATGGCGTCTCGCCGCTCGTGAAGCCGATTAATCTCGATTTAGGATGCAGGCCCCATAGCTACTACTGCTAGATTCGTAAGGCCTAATCCCACAAAATCTTGTAGGAACGCTGTTGACATGCCCCACCCATAAAGCAAATAATCGCCAGGCACCTTCGAGCGATCACGCCCAATACCCTCGGTGCCGCCCCATGGATCATTCCGCCGTCTATTGCACTTCAGACGGCCTTTCGACATCACCCTGGGCCTCCCGCCCACCAAGGAGCTCGATATGACCTTCATGCCGGTGAACCCCGACACGCAGGCCAAGGGAAACAATGGTGGCCCCGCCACGCAGCAGATGCTGCCCTCCACCACCATGCGGGTCCGCAAGCGTAACGGCTCCCTGGAACCGGCCAACGTAATGAAGATCGTCCGCGCCGTCGAGCGGTCCGCTGGCGAGCTGCCCAACGTCGACCCCCTGCGCGTCGCCACACGCACCATCAGTGGCCTGTACGACGGCGCCACGACCCGCGAGCTCGACGAGCTGTCGATCCAGACCGCCGCGTCGCTCATCGCCGAGGAGCCGGAGTATTCCAAGCTGGCCGCCCGCCTGTTGGCGCAGTTCATCGACAAGGAAGTCGAGAACCAAGACATCCACTCCTTCTCGCAGTCCATCCGCGACGGCCATGAGCTGGGCCTCATCGCGGACGGCGTGTTCAACTTCGTATCGCTCAACGCGCGCAAGCTGAACGACGCCATCGCGCGCGACCGCAACAAGGGCTTCGAGTATTTCGGCCTGCGGACCCTGTACGACCGCTACCTGCTGAAGCACCCGCAATCGCGCCATGCCATCGAAATGCCGCAGTATTTCTTCCTGCGCGTCGCCTGCGGTCTGGCGCAAACGCCATCCGACGCGATCGAGTTGTATGAGCTGATGTCGCGGCTGGACTACATGCCGTCCACCCCCACCCTGTTCAATTCCGGCACGCGCCACCCGCAAATGTCGTCGTGCTACCTGCTCGACTCGCCCCAGGACGACCTGGAGTCGATCTACCACCGCTACACCGAGGTGGCGAAGCTCTCCAAGTTCGCCGGCGGCATCGGCATCTCCTACTCCCGCATCCGCTCGCGCGGTTCGCTCATCCGCGGCACGAACGGTCAGAGCAACGGCGTGATCCCTTGGCTCAAGACGCTCGACTCGTCCGTCGCCGCCGTGAACCAGGGCGGCAAGCGCAAGGGCGCCGCCTGCGTGTATCTGGAGTCGTGGCACGCCGACATCGAGGAGTTCTTGGAGTTGCGCGACAACACCGGCGACGACGCTCGCCGCGCGCACAACCTGAACACCGCCAACTGGGTGCCCGACCTGTTCATGCGGCGCGTGGAGGAGGGCGCCATGTGGTCGCTCTTCGACCCGAAGGTGATGCCGCACCTGGTGGACACCTACGGCGAGGAGTTCGAGAAGGCATACCTCGAAGCCGAGAAGAAGCAGCTGTTCGTGAAGCAGTTGCCCGCGCGCGACCTGTACGCGAAGATGATGCGCACGCTGGCGCAGACCGGCAACGGGTGGATGGTGTTCAAGGACCCGTCGAACCGCAAGTCCAATCAGACGGGTCTGCCGCAAAACGTCATCCACCTCTCCAACCTCTGCACGGAGATCCTCGAGGTCACGTCGGACAAGGAGACGGCCGTGTGCAACCTCGGCTCGATCAACCTCGGCCACTTCGTCGAGGTGCCCTCGACCGGGGGGCAGCCGCGCTTCAACTTCGAGCGCCTCGGCCGCGTGACCCGCACGGCCGTCCGCTTCCTCGACCGTGTCGTCGACATCAACTTCTACCCAACCGAGCCGGCCGCCGACTCCAACGCCAAGTGGCGCCCGGTCGGCCTCGGCGTCATGGGCCTGCAAGACGTGTTCTTCAAGCTGCGGATGCCGTTCGACAGCGACGAGGCGATCCGGCTCTCGGCCCGCATTCAGGAGGAGATCTACTTCTGGGCGCTGACGACCTCCAACGAGCTGGCCGAGGCGTTCGGCCCGCACGCCGCGTTCAACGAGACGCGCGCCGCCCAAGGCAGGCTGCAGTTCGACCTGTGGGGCGTTCGGCCGACGAAGCCCGAATGGCCCGAGCTGAAGGAGCGCATTGCCAAGTACGGCCTGCGTAACTCGCTGCTCATCGCCATCGCGCCCACGGCCACCATCGCCTCCATCTGCGGCGCCTACGAGTGCATCGAGCCGCAGGTGTCCAATCTGTTCAAGCGCGAGACGCTCTCCGGCGAGTTCATCCAGGTGAACACCTACCTCGTGGAGGACCTGAAGCAGCGCGGCCTGTGGAGCGAGGAGATGCGCGCCAAGGCCAAGCGCGCGGAGGGCTCGATTCAGGAGATCGGCGAGATTCCGGAAGATCTGCGCATGCTCTACCGGACGGTGTGGGAGCTGCCGCAGAAGGCGCTGATCGACATGGCCGCTGCCCGCGGGCCGTACATCGACCAGAGCCAGTCGCTAAACCTGTTCATGGCTACGCCGAACATCGGCAAGCTGTCGTCGATGTACATGTACGCCTGGAAGACGGGGCTTAAGACGACCTACTACCTGCGCTCGCGCCCGGCCACGCGCATCATGCAGACGGGCGCCGCCGCGGCCGTGGCGACGGGCCCCGTGCAGGTGGTGGGCGCCTCGCCGGCGCCGGCCAGGGTGGTGGCCGAGGTAACGCAGGCCGACGAGGCGGTCGACGCCGTCGCCTGCTCGCTCGAAAACCCCGAGGCGTGTGAGGCGTGCCAGTAGGTATTGCCGCGCGGTATGCCCCTAACTCGTGACGGAGCGACGAGGGCCCTGTCCACATGGGCCCTCGTCTGTTACCCTTTTTGGCAATAGCAACCGATAATGCCACAAAATATAGTTGCTTCCACGCATTGACTACCACCAGTGGTAGGCATACAGTAGCCGCCCACGCTTCGCAGGACGTAGGCTTCCCATGGTCAACCGCGACCCCCGTTTCACTCCGGACGAGCTGATCCGCCTCGTGCGCGAGGCCGGCGAGCAGCTAACCCAGCTCGCCACGGAGATCGAGCGCGCGTTCGCCGCCGCCAACGCGATGCGGCGCGGGCAGCTCTCGCTCATCGACCGCTCGGCGCTGGAGCCGTCGCACGGCCTGGAGTCGCGCGTGGCGCGCTGGGTGGCCGAGGTGCTGGAGCCGCTGGAGCGCATGCTGACGCCAGTGGAGGATGCGTGGACCACGCTGGAGCCCACCGCGGCGGCGCCGACATACCTGCAAGACCAGGACCTGATACAGAAGCGGATGATCCGCGATCTGCGGGCCGAAGTGACGGCCTTGCGCGCACAGTGCGTGCGGCTCAACGCCATGCTCATGCAAAGCCCGCCGCCCGCGGTCAACTGACCCTTGCGCGGTCACGCGCGGCTCGGATAGACCTAGCCCACTCCCCCCCGAAAGGCGGCGTTCATGATCCTCGAACCAGGACTCGATCTGACGCTCCGGCCCCTGCGCTACCCCGTCTTCTACGAGATGTATAAGAACGGCATCCGCAACACCTGGACGGTGGACGAGGTGGATTTCGTGTCCGACCTGAAGGACCTGCACTTCAAGCTCACGCCGGCGGAGTGTCACCTCGTCAACCGCCTCGTGGCCTTCTTCGCCACCGGGGACTCCATCGTCGGCAACAACATCTGCCTCAACCTCTACCGCCACCTCAACGCGCCCGAGGCGCGCATGTACCTCTCGCGCCAGATCTTCGAGGAGGCGGTGCACGTCCAGTTCTACCTCACCCTGCTCGACACCTACATTCCCGACGTGGACGAGCGGCACGAGGCGTTCAAGGCGATCGACAACATACCGTCGATCCAGCGCAAGGCCGAATTCGCCATGCGCTGGCTCAACTCCATCTTCGAGATGGAAACGCTCCGGACCGACGACGACCGTCGCAAGTTCCTGCTCAACCTCATCTGCTTCGCCACCTGCATCGAGGGCCTCTTCTTCTACGCCGCCTTCGCCTACGTCTACTTCATGCGATCGAAGGGGCTGCTCAACGGACTGGCGTCGGGCACCAACTGGGTGTTCCGCGACGAGAGCGCGCACATGAACTTCGCCCTCACCGCCGTGCAGACGATCCGCAAGGAATACCCGCAACTGTTCGACACGCGCATGCAGGCCGACGTCCGCGTGATGATCGAGGAGGCCGTCTCCATCGAAACCCAGTTCGCCGAGGACCTGTTGCAGGGCGGGGTGGCGGGCCTGTCGGTGCAGGACATGCGCCGATACCTCGAATACGTCGCCGACCAGCGCCTGCAGAACCTTGGCCTGCAGAAGAGCTATGGCACGCGCAACCCCTTCCCGTTCATGGACCTGCAAGACGTGCAGGAGCTCTCGAACTTCTTCGAGCGTCGTGTCGCCTCCTACCAGGTGGGCGTTTCCGGCACCGTCAAGTTCGACGAGGCGTTCTAGACCCGCCCGCCCGACGAACGCGCACCGCGGGGAGGGGCCCATTCGGCCCCTCTCCCCTTGCCGGCGACGCCCGCTGCCCGTCGCCGTCGGAGTCGCGTCGCGCTAGAATCCACCCCAGCCTACCCACAAGGTTCACCGCATGCCAATCGCGAAGTTGAAGGGCGTCGACATCGCCTATGAAGAGGCGGGCACCGGCTTCCCCATGATCTGGTGCCACGAGTTCGGCGGCAGCAAGGAGAGCTGGGCGCCGCAGGTGCGTTACTTCTCCCGCCGGCACCGCGTCATCACCTACAACGCGCGCGGCTACCCGCCCTCCGGCGTGCCCGACGACTGGCGCACCTACAGCCAAGAGCAGCAGGTCGAGGACTTGCGGATGCTGCTCGATCACCTCGGCATCCAGCAGGCGATCGTCGGCGGGCTGTCGATGGGCGGTCACACCGCGTTGGGCTTCGGCCTCACGCACCCCGACATGTGCAGGGCGCTCATCGTCGCCGGCGCCGGCACGGGCTCCGCCAACCCCGAGATGATGCGCGAGGACTCGGAGCGCCGCGCCGCCGTGCTGGAGGCCCAGGGCATGCAGGCGATGGACGGCTATGCGAAGGGGGCCACCCGTAGCCGCTACATGGCGAAGGACCCCCAGGGCTGGAAGGAGATGTACGACCTGTTCATGGCACACTCGGCGAAAGGCTCCGCGAACACGCTGCGTGGGTTCCAGGCACGCCGGCCCAGCATCTACATGCTGGAGGCGCGGCTGCGCCAGCTGCCCATGCCCGTGCTCATCATGTCGGGCGACGAGGACGAGCCCTGTTTGGAGCCGAGCCTCTACATCAAGCGCACGATTCCGCGCTCCGGCCTCGCGTTCCTGCCGCAGGCCGACCACGTCATCAACATCTCGGAGCCGGCGCTGTTCAATGCGTTGGTGGCCGAGTTCCTGGCCCAGGTGGACGCCGGCAGGTGGGATGCGCGGAGCAACGCCAGCGGCGACACCTGGATCGGAAAGACGAGCTAGGACCGTGCGTTCGCGGGCACCCGCTCGCCCACGACATCGCTAAGGAGCCCTCATGCCCATCGCCAACCTCGACGGCGTCCGCATCGCTTACCGGGAGGTCGGCGACGGCGAGCCGCTCATCTGGTGCCACGAGTTCGCGGGCGATATGGACTCCTGGGAGCCGCAGGTGCGGTTCTTTTCGCGCCGCTACCGCGTCATCACCTACAACGCGCGCGGCTACCCGCCCTCCGACGTGCCCGAGGACTACAACACCTACGGCTATGAGCAGCAGACGAAGGACCTCTACCTGCTGCTCAAGCATCTGGGCATCGGCCGGGCGATCGTCGGCGGGCTGTCGATGGGCGGCTACACCGCGTTGACGTTCGGCATGGAGCACCCCGACATGGCGCGGGCGCTGATCGTGGCGGGCGCCGGCGGTGGCGCCGTGGGCAACGAGGAGTACCGCCGGGGACGCTTCCGCCGGGGCGAGGCCGTGGAGAAGCACGGCATGCAGGCCCTGCATGACTATACCCATGGCCCCGCCCGTGTGCGCTACAGCGTGAAGGACCCAGCCGGCTGGAAGGCGTTCTACGACCAGCTCATGCGACATTCGCCGTTGGGGTCGGCGAACACGCTGAAGGGCTATCAAGCGGGCCGGCCGCCGCTGTTCTCGTTCGAGGAGCGGTTGCGTCGGCTGCCGATGCCGGTGCTGCTGCTGGTGGGCGACGACGACCTGCCCTGCCTCGATGTCGGGCTTTTCCTGAAGCGCGTCATTCCGAAGGCCGGCCTGGCGATGTTTTCACAGACCGGCCATGCGGTGAACATCGAGGAGCCCGATCTGTTCAACCACCTCGTCGCCGAGTTCTTGGCGCAGGTCGAGGCGGGCCGATGGGGGCCGTTGCCGCCGGCGACCGACGAGGCGTGAACCGAGGCATCGCCGCGCCCGCGCCGCTATCGCCAGGCGCGTCATGCCGCGTGGGCTATACTCGACCGGGGCGCCGCGGCGCCCAGCGTCGGTGCCGCCAGCGGTCGAAGCGTGGGCATGGGCATCCGCGGGAAAACGCTGCTGATCATTGGGACGACGAGCCTGCTGCTCGTCGCCGGCATCCTGGTGGCCGCTCGGGCCATCGTCCTCGGCGGGTTCGTCCAGCACGAGCAGGAGGAAACGGCGGCGCAGCTCAAACGCGCGCTCAGCATGCTGTCGGACCGCATCGCCGGCCTCGAGGCCATCGCGAGCGACTGGGCGGAGTGGGACGATACCTATGAAGCATTGGGCGACACCGCCGGCGGCGATCCCTCTTCACGCAATCTCGTCTCGAGCGCCTTCCAAGCCTTCGGGCTGAACGTCGTCGTCCTCGCGCTGCCCGATGGCGAGCCCGTGTACGCCGCCGGTTGGGACACCGATGCCAATGTGCCGGCCGACACGCCGACCGACGTGCTCGCAGGCCTCAAGCCGGGCGGCCAGCTCGGCTCCGTCGCCGCCGACAACGCGCCGGTCGCCGGAATCATGGTCGCCCACGACCGCCCCTTGATCGTCGCCGCCCGCCCGGTGCTGCGTAGCGATGGCACGGGGTCGCCGCGCGGCGTGTTGCTCTTCGGCTACTGGCTCGACGATGCCCGGATCGACTCCTTGGCGGAGACGGGCAGGCTCGACGGCCGCATCGCGTTCAGCCCGCTATCGACGCTGCGAAACGACATTGGCGCATCGTCCCGGGGCCTGCCGGACGTCGGCGAGGTGGTGGTCGACCCTAGCGACCAAAACCTGATCGGCGCGACGGCCGTGCTCGCCGACGTCACCGGCCGGCCGGCGGTGCTCGCGCGGAGCCAGCACGAGCGGCCCGTGTTCCAGCAGGGCCGCCGCACGGTGCTCTTCTTCTTGCTCTCCTCGTTGGGGGCCGCGCTCGTCACCGCGGTCATCGTGATGCTGCTGCTCGACCGTTTCGTGCTCTCGCGCGTCACGCGCATGACACGAGCCGTGCAACGGATCACGGCCAGCGGCGATGTGTCGGCGGGGCGCCTGCGCGCGACCGGCGACGATGAGTTGGCCGCGCTGTCGCGAGCGGTGAACACGATGTTGACCGCGCTAGGGGAGGCCGAATCCCGACGGCGGCAGTCGGCGGCCGCGCTGCGAGAGCGCGAAGAAAGCTTCCGTCTGATCGCGGAAACGGCGCAGGACATGATCTACCGGCTGCGGCTGACCGAGCCCCGCCGGTTCGAGTACGTGAGCCCCGCCGCGCGGACCATCTTCGGCTACGCGCCCGAGGAGTTCTACGCGGATGTCGCCCTCGGCCTCCGGGCCATGGCGCCCGATGACCACGACCGCGGGGGTGTCCACATCGACGAGCCGTCTGACGAGCCGCGCACCTTCACCGTGAAGGTGACGCGCCGCGACGGGCAACCGGGATGGGTGGAGCACCAGCGGGTCGTCTTGCGCGACGAGGCCGGGAAGGCCATCGCCGTGCAAGGCATCGCCCGGGACGTGACCTCTCGCATGACATTGCTGGAGCAGGTGGCGGCCGCGGAGGAGCAGCTTCGCGCCCTGTCACGGCGCCAAGTGGTCATGCAGGAGACGCTACAGCGACAGATCGCGCGCGAGTTGCACGACGAGATCGGCCAAACGCTCACGGGGCTGAAGCTGCTCGTCGAAGCGCCACTCACCGAGCCGAGCGCCGTCCAAGGACGGTTGGACAAGGCGCGGGAGCTGGTGCTGCAGCTCATGAGCTATGTCCGCAACCTCTCGCTCGACCTCCGCCCCACGATGCTTGACGACTTGGGTCTGTTGCCGGCGCTCCAGTTCCTATTCGACCGGTTCGAGTCGCAGACCGGCCTCGCCGTGGATTTTCGGCACCGGGGCATCGACAAGCGATTCGCCCCCGACGTCGAGACGGCAGCCTACCGTATCGTGCAGGAGGCGCTCACCAACGTCGCACGACACGCCCATGCCACGGGAGCGCAGGTCGCCTTGCAGCAGCAGCAGGGCATCATGGCGATCGAGGTGCGAGACGATGGCGACGGCTTCGACGTGGAGCGCGCCGAGGCATCGCCGACCAACAGCGGCCTCACGGGCATGCGGGAGCGGGCATCCGCGCTGGGCGGCACCTTCGACGTGCAATCGGAGCCGGGGCGCGGTACCCGGTTGACGGTGGTTCTCCCGGCGGAAGAGGATACAGCCACAACTTTAACGGCGGGTGAAAATGTCGACATCGGTGCTGCTCGTGGACGATCACGAGGTGGTCCGCCAGGGTCTGAAGGCGCTTCTTGAGACGAAGCCCGACATCACGTTCGCGGGCGAGGCGTCGAACGGGCACGACGCGGTGAGCCTCGTCGAATCGCTGCACCCGGACGTCATGGTCCTAGACCTCGCCATGCCCGGCATGAGCGGCCTGGAGGTGCTGGACGAGCTGCGCCGGCGCGGCCTGCGACAGCACGTGCTCGTGCTGTCCATGTACGGCGATGCGGCGTACGTGCACGAGTCCATGCGGCGCGGCGCCGGCGGCTATGTGCTCAAGGAGGCCCCGGCGTCGGAGCTGGTGGCGGGCGTGCGGGCCGTCGCCGCCGGCGAACGCTACCTGGGCGCGAGCGGCGCGGAGGCCACCGACGTCGCGGATGACAACAGCGCGGGGCAAGACCCGTACGAGACGCTCACGGCGCGCGAGAAAGACGTGCTGGTGCTGCTCGCGCGGCCTCACGACGAAGGAGATCGCCGAGCGGCTGGAGATCGGCTCGCGCACCGTGGAGACCCACCGCGCGCACCTCATACGCAAGCTCGGCCTGCGGGCGCATGGCGACCCCGTGCGCTACGCCATGCGCTGTAACCTGCTGCCCTCGCCCGACAACAAGCCGCGCTGACGCACCCCTTGGGGCGCCTCGGGCGGCCCTCACGGAAAGCGTCGCCGGTGCACCGCCGGCCGCGCCTGTGCGTCGGGCATGCTGCCCCGCCGTCTTGGTTTCGCCACGCCATTGCTGTATAACGGCTGTTGTCGGCCAAAGTCGCCCGAGGAGGATGCCGCGATGGTGAAGGAGCGCGATAAACAACGGGTCGCGTCGGAGGAGATCTACCGCGAAGTGCAGGAGGCGGACGAGGGCAAGACCAGGCGCGCGTGGGATCGCTACCTCGATGCGTCGTTGGGTCTGCGCGACTACTGGTACCCCGCGTTCTTCTCGCAAGAGCTGCAAGACGGCGCGACCCGCTCCGAGACCATCTGCGGAGAGCGCATCTACTTCAAGCGGGTGAAGGGCAAGGTTTACGGCATCGAGGACCGTTGCCCGCACCGCGGCGTCGCCTTCTCCGCCAGGCCCGAGTGCTACACCACCAACACGACGACGTGCTGGCTGCACGGGTTCACCTTCGACGTGCGCGACGGCAAGCTCACCACGGTGCTCACGGAAACCGACAGTGCGCTCGAGGGGAAGCTGCACGTGAAGACGTATCCCACCTACGAGCGTTATGCCACGGTCTTCGTCTGGATAGGCGACGGCGAGCCGGTGCCGCCGGAACACGACATGCTGCCGACGTTTATGCGAGAAAACCTGATCGTGAAGCCGCTGGTGCGGGTGAAGATACGCTGCAACTGGCGGATGGCGGCCGAGAATGGCTTCGACCCCGGCCACCTGTACGGCCACCGCAACTGGGCATGGGCGAAGCGGTATGCGGCGATGCCCCTGGGCACGCAGCCCCTCGACAAGAGCGACTCCATCGTCATCGACACTCCCGGCAAGCCGAAGGGGCTCCTGGTGCAAAACCGCGGCTCCACATGGGTCAACACCATCAAGGACGGCGACGAGGTGGCCGAGGTCTACAACCCGGCGCTCGACCCCACCAACCCACCCCCCTTCGAGCAAAAGCTCTACCCTGACACGTTCGGGTGCTTCCTGCCCTGCGGCCTGGATGTCGCCGGATTCCCGCGACCCGGCCTCTACCACTGGGAATGGTATGTGCCCATCGACGAGAATCACCACATGTACACCATCTTGCAGGGCGGCGAAGGTGCCACGGCCGAGCAGCGCGAGGAGTTCCTCCGCGAGCACGAGGAGTATCTCAGCGAGGCGATCTTCCGGCCGGACGGCATGCAGCCCGAGGGGTTCAACAATTTCGACCCGTTCGGCCGCCAAGAGATCAACCAGTCGTACATGCGCGAGGACTGGTGGCACCGCGAGCGCATGTATAAGCCCGACTACGCGATCATCCAGTGGCGGACGCTAGTGGCGAAGCACGCGCGCGGCATTCAGAAGTGGGGCAACTGGCAGCCCAAGATGCCGGACGAGAAGTGGGACGTGGTGTTCTACACCCGCGGCAACACCAACAGCAACCTGCCTAAGTAACTCCCACCCCTCTAGGCGGGAACGAGGCCCCTGAAAGCACCGGGGCCTCGTCGCGTTCGCCGGCTGCCGCGAGGCCGCTTGAGCGTCACGCCTACGCCGCCCTGGTGGCCTGGCGAGTCGCCGGCCTCATCGCCATGACCAGCAGCAGCGATGCGAGCGAGAACCACGAGAAGAACCAGATCGCGCCCTGGTAGCTACCGGCCACGTCGAAGAAGCGCCCCATGATGATCGGCCCCGCGACGCCCGACGCAAGCGAGGCGCCCTGCAACAGGCCGATCACGGAGCCGAGCTTGCGCGTGCCGAACAGCTGCCCGCCGATGGCTGGTCGCAGGGCCACCATGCTGCCCATGGCATAGCCGAACGCGAACGAGAACGGCACGGCGAGCAACACCGTGCTCGCGTCCACCAGCACGAGGTAGAACTGAGAAAACGCCATGAGCAGGCCGACGCCCAATAGCACCGTCTTGTAGTTCACGTAGTCGAGGAAGGTGCCGCTGAGG